>DAIDAH010000066.1 GCA_027310735.1 Methylotenera sp.
ATACCAAGTAGCATTTCTTGTTTGAGGCGTAACTCCGAACCTCCGCCGTAAAGCTCACTGGTAATGCCTCTATGTGCGGGATAGTTTGCAGCATCGTTACTATCTAGTAGATACAGTTTTACATTGCCAATTTGAACCTGCCAAGTGCGTAGCCAAACAGAGTAACCCGGTAGGATGATTTCCAGTCGCAACCACTCCCCATTTTCATGACGTAGTGGTGTTATTGGCAGTTGCCCAGGATCATTGTATGGATAAAAGGCATGTTGAGCGCCATCATTGTCGATGACCTGACGGAAATAACCTTGCTGGTAGAGTAGCCCTATGCCTATTACTGGAACTCCCAAGTCGTTAGCTGCTTTAAGTTGATCTCCAGCCACATTTCCTAGTCCCCCAGAGTAAATAGGTAATGCTTCACTTAACATGTACTCCATGCAAAAGTAAGCAACGCAATTTAGTTGTGATTGAGGATAAGTCTTCTGAAACCAGCTAGGCGCATCAGCTTCGTCACGCCTAGCTTGTACAAGGTTGTCAATATTTTTGCGAAATGCTGGATTGGATAACACTTGCTGTAGCTTTTCACGCGAGACTGTTTGCAAGACAACCCAGGGGTTTTGGGTTTGACTCCAGAGTTCTGGATTAAGCTGCTGCCACACCTGATCGGTAGCATGGCTCCATGTTGAACGTATGTCTAGAGCAAGTTCAGATAAGGAGTTGAACCCCTCTACATCTGTATATAAAAGGCGTTTCTTGGGATGGGTGATTCCCGTTTGGTCGCTCATATGTGTTTGCTTCCTTCCCGGACGTAATTCTTAAGTCACTACGTTTTATATATTCTAGCGATATGTTGAGACATACGCTACCACATGACTGATATGTCAGAGGTTGTTTTCATCCTTTAGGAGACGACTTGCTGGGATTAAGTTCAGTATAAAAGGCCAGTCAGGCAAATTAGATGTAATCTTAACAACAATGGAAATTACAAACATAAATCAATAGATGATTTATAGCACGGGAAATGTTAATGGGATACTTGCTGGTATTGCTGGGTTAGTGCTAAGGACGTTATGTATGAACTCAGTCCTTAGAGTAAGGTGCTAACAGGAGTAATGCATAAATGGATTTGTGAAGAAACATTTAATTAGCCACCCAAGCTGGTGGCTAATTAATTTAATATGAACGTCTTTTTGGTGTGTATGTGGCGCCACTAGACTCAATGTGTCTGAATGTAATGCGACCATTGTTAATGTCATATGGTGACAACTCTAAAGTTACCTTGTCACCAGCGAGGATGCGAATGTGATTCTTTTTCATCTTTCCACCAGTGTAAGCAATTAGCTTGTGACCGTTGTCCAGTGTGACTCGATAGCGAGAATCTGGCAATATTTCCATCACTACACCACTCATTTCAATAAGTTCTTCTTTAGCCACAGCGATTTCTCCAGTAATAATTTGAGGCAAGTATTAAAGCGACAATCTCATGGAGCTTGAAGCACTATTAAGTAGGTGGTCGCAAAAATAAATCGCACTCCATCCAATTCATTGATTATTATAGTCTTACAGGTAAGGTTTGGCAACAAAAGTGCGCTGTGGTTTCAATGGGGCTGAAGAACGTGTGGAAGTAAATAAATATGAAGTGGCTTTTTTATATCATATATATGAAAATATAGCTTGACACGACAATTATTTACCCGTAAAAAGGAACTTAGGCGTTTGAATTTTTAATTTTTTTGGGCTGACAAGGTTCATTGTATTTTGAAAACCCGAACTTTCAGGGTGCCTCCCTTTTTTAAAGTATGGAATAAGATATGGCTACAGGTTTAGTTAAATGGTTTAATGACTCTAAAGGTTTTGGTTTCATTACTCCTGATGCAGGCGGTGATGATTTATTCGCACATTTCTCAGCAATCGTTGATAGCGGTTACAAAAGCTTAAAAGAAAATGATCGCGTAACTTTTGACGTGACAGATGGACCTAAAGGTAAACAAGCTTCTAATATTCAGAAAGCTTAGTAACTAAGAATCCAAAAAAAATGGCCCATAATTGGGCCATTTTTTTATCTATTGCAATTTAATTACAACTCTAAATGACGGCTTACCTCAATTTGTAAGTGTGTTTTAGAGTGCTTTTTTTGCCTGTAATTTCTAACTTATCTTAATATGGGTGAGCTAGGTTACTTTTTTCAAAAATCTCGTATATCTGCTGCTGTATTCTTTTGGCTGTAATGTACTCAATGTGTTGTTATGTTTACTTCGGACATTCAGTACAGTGCATCGTAACTGCAAGAAGTTAGAAAAATAAGTGAGAATGTAGAAAAATATTGCTGAAAAAATCTCAGTAAGTGTTAGAATGCTCTCCGCAATTTGATTTGCACCACGCTACATTTGCCCGGGTGGTGAAATTGGTAGACACAAGAGACTTAAAATCTCTCGCTCGTAAGGGTGTGCCGGTTCGACTCCGGCTCCGGGCACCAATAAACAAAGGCTTTCAGTACAATTACTGTAAGCCTTTTTTATTGCTGCTATTAATTCGATTGGACATAGTAAATATTAAAATGGTTTACCCCATATTTCATTATTTTCTATTGGATATATATCTAATTAATTGTTTTTTTAGGTTTAATCCCAGCAGAGCCTTATGTTGAAGTGTCGTCATTAAGTACATGGCTCACATAATGGCGTTGTGCTTAAGCAGTGAAGTTGGCTGAATTGGCATTCAGCCCCATCAGTTATCGTTACAGCTCTATTATCTATTTTGGTGTTAGTTACTGTTGACCATTTCTCCGCCAAGTGCCTCAATCAGGTCAGTAAACATTTTTGCTAGTTCGCCTGTCATCAGAGTGAAATCCAGTTCAAACATTTCATCTGCGTTATCTGCTAGTGCTGTTGATTTTTCTTTGATAATATCCAGAAATTCAAGCCGTTTAATTTGCATTTGTTCGGTGAGCACAAATGAAATTCGGTCATTCCAAGTCATACCTAATCGTGTTACACGTTTACCTGTAGCTATGTGCTTAAGGATTTCATCACCTTCTAATGCATGGTTCGCATAACGAATGGTGGCTTTACTTTCGCCTGTAGCGCGAAGTTCAAGCTCGCGGTCTATTGTAAATCCTGCTGGCGCATTGTTTCCAGCCAGCCAGTCAGTCATCGCTGCAACTGGTGAAATTTGAGTATGTAGTGGCTTGAATGGTAAATCATCCAACGTTTTGTTGAGCAGCTCCAATAACTCCTCGGTTTTTGCTGAAGAGGCTGCATCAATAATCAAATAGCCGTTAACAGTATCTAGCCATGCATAAGTGGTACGCTGAAGTGCGAAGGCGCGGGGTAGTAGCTCTTCTGTGATGGCTTCTTTGATTTCTTTGGCCTCTTTACGACCAACTTTATAGCCCTGTTGTGCTTCAATGTCTGCAATGCGTTCTTTGGCAAAGCGGTTGATGATGGTAGCTGGCAATAATTTTTGCTCTACGCCTAGTGCTAATAAAATTTGTTTATTCGCACTATGTACCAGTTTGTCACTATGGCAAGGCACCCAGCCGCGGCTTTGTTTGTCGAGGCCACTACACGCGAGTAATGGTTTTAGGGCAAGTTTTTCATTTAGCTTTTCAGGTGTAATAGAATTATCAGCAGATAAGCGGAAAATGAATATGTTTTTAAACCACATAGGGGAGACGCTCGAAAAAAGCGCAGATTATACTGTTAATGAATATCATATTTTTTGCAATTCACAACATATTTAAATTGGCTGATGAATAGCATAATCAGTGAATAAACTTTGCTACATGGTTTTATTGGGTACGGCTAGCACAAATAAACTGTCCTTCTATTGGGTATCCTGATTCTTTTCGAATGGCGACATCACGAATGTTGAGAATGGTAAAGCCTGTGCTTTTCAATAGCGCAGTAAGGTAGTCATGATGATGGCTATATCTACCACTGATATTCAATTGATAATCAAGATTATGTGTTCCAAGTATCTTCTCTGTACTGAAAATTAAAAGGCCATTTACTTTTAGGTTTTGGTAGATCAAGGCTAAAACCTCGTTTAATTTCCCAATATAGATAAACGTATCCATGCAGGTAATGAGGTCGTATTGCTCAAGCGATGAGGATAAGAAATCCGTAATGTCGGATTGATGAAGGTGATGGTATATCTGTTTTTCGGAGGCCTGATCTAACATACCTCGACTGAGATCAATACCGATCAGGGTGCTTGCGTAGGGTTTTAAAATGTTGCCCACCAAACCTGTGCCGCAACCAAGATCTAATGTGCGAAGCGTTGCACTCTGTAAATGTAGTGTCTCAAGATAATCGAGTACCAATTGTGGCCCAGCATAATTGAGTCTGTTTAGGGTGTTTTCAAAACTATTTGCGAATGCGTCAAATGTCTGCTCAATGTATTGGCTTGCGCATTTTTCTGGTGCGGGCATGCCTTGGTAGGCGATCATTAGATGATGAGCCACTGGGTTGTCTGGTTCTTTCAGTAGCCAGCTTTCGTAGAGGGAAATTGCCTCATCAATCCGCCCAAGTTCATAATATGCCTGACCTCTGATGATCCTTGGTGTCTTGTCAGGCGGTTCAGCAATTATTCCACGATAATTGAAGTGTCGTGCTTCCGGAAATCGCTCAGTTTTTAGGTATAAAGCCGAAAGTAAATAGAATGCATCTGGGCAGTCAGGATTGATGGTTGATGCTTTTTTGTAACATTGCTCAGCCTGAATCCATGCTTGGTTTAACTCGAAACAAGCACCTAAGTTGGTCCAATAAAAATATTGCTCTGGATCAATGGCGATTGCGCTGGAGAAAGCATCAATTGCCTCACAAACCATGCCTAGCATGGAGCATACGATGCCAAGATTAAAATGCCATTCGGCATAATGATTATCTATGGCAATGGCTTCGGTTATCTGTTGCAATGCTTCAGGCAGTCGATCGGTTTGTTGTAATAAAAAACCTAGATAGTGTTTTGCTTGAGGCTCGTCTGGGTCCGCAAGGATAATTTCTCGGTAAAGGGACTCCGCCGCTACTAGGTTGCCATGGCTATGCTCGCGTAGCGCTGCATGTAGCAGCGATTTGACTCCCTCTAGCTGATGCATTGAACACCTTTTTCTGAAGATATTGGGTGACTATTGCCGTAATTCGTTTTGTTTATGGTGTTGTATTCTGCACTGTTAGCATGAAAATCTCAATGTAGAGAAAATCTACATAATAATTATATTTTCAGTGTAACAATCATTAGCGGCAAGTGTCTGAAATTGTGATGTGAATGAGACCTCAATGTTGTTAAAGACATCGAGCTTAGGTAGTATCTATTACGCAAATTCAGCAAGCAGATTTAGTATCGTTAATATCGTCAAGGTAATTAAAAATCAAGTGTATGAATAAAACTATTCTCTCTCTCAATATTCTATTAAGTCTCTTTGTTGCCAAGCCTTCTTTTGGGCAAGACAAATTACAGGCGATCATGCATGACGACACACAATGGGCGAGTCCGAGAAAGGATTATGCGAATCAAGCCTACAGCAAGTTAAATCAGATTAATAAACGCAATATCAAAAACTTGCATCTGGCTTGGGAATTTTCTACAGGTGTTACACGTGGCCATGAAGGAGCGCCGCTCGTGATTGGAAATATCATGTATGTGCATACGGCGTTTCCAAATAATATTTATGCACTTGATCTTAACCACGATCAAAAAATCATCTGGTCATATTTCCCCAAACAAGATGCCTCTGTTAAAGCAATATTGTGCTGTGACAACGTCTACCGTGGCTTGGGGTATGGTGATGGCAAGATATTACTGCAGCAGAATAATGGAGTACTGGTTGCACTGGATGCAAAAACTGGAAAAAAAGTATGGGATGTTCTTGTTAACGACTCGCAAACTGGCGCCACCAATACCAATGCACCGCATGTTTTTCGTGACAAAGTGCTAACAGGTTGTAGCGGCGGTGAGTTTGGTATTCGTTGCTTTATCGCTGCATATAATCTTAATGATGGCTCGTTGGCTTGGAAGGCTTACAGTGCTGGGTCTGATGCAGATGTCTTGATAGGCTCGGATTTTAATGCGGCAAATCCGCATTACAATGCGCTATCAGTTTATGCGGATGTGAATGGCGGCAATAAAGAAGGTGGCTCATATCAAGCGCTGAGTAAAGACCAGCTTAAATTTTCAGTGGCTGATCTTGGTATAAGAACTTGGCTTAAACCACAAGCTGCTGATAATGGTTGGGATCATGGTGGTGGTCCTGTGTGGGGATGGTTCTCGTTTGATCCTGCACTGAATCTGGTGTATTACGGCACAGGTAACCCTTCGGTCTGGAATCCGGATGTGCGTCCCGGTGACAACAAATGGGCAATGACGATCTTTGCCCGCGATTTGGATACGGGTATGGCTAAATGGGGTTACCAGCTCACACCGCATGATGAATGGGACTACGACAGCGTTAATGAAATTATTCTATGGGATGCCAAGGATAAAAAGCACCGTAAGTTAGCTACGCATTTTGACCGCAATGGTTTTGGTTATACCTTCGACCGCACGAATGGGACTTTGTTGGTGGCTGAGAAAATGCATCCTTTCGTTAACTGGGCTACAGGTATTGATCTTGCAACGGGTGTGCCGAATAAAGATCCGCGCTATGCCACGCATGAGGATCATGACACCAAAGGCATCTGTCCTGCTGCACTGGGGACTAAAGACCAGCAACCAGCGGCATACTCGCCACGTACCAAGCTATTCTATGTTCCGCTTAGTCATTTATGTATGGATTATGAGGCTGTAGAAGCCAAGTATGTTGCAGGGCAACCTTGGGCTGGCGCAAGCCTGACCATGTTCCCCGGCCCTGATGGTGTGATGGGTGGCTTCATGGCGTGGGATGGCCTGCATGGGAAAAGTAAATGGTATAACAAAGAGCAATTCCCGGTATGGGGTGGTGCGCTGGCAACTCGGGCTGATCTGGTCTTTTATGGCACACTGGATCGCTGGTTTAAAGCAGTCGATGCCAAGACAGGTAATCTGCTGTGGAAGTTTCAGGTAGGTTCTGGCGTGGTGGGTAATGCGATGACTTATGGCCACAAAGGCAAGCAATACGTGGGCGTGTTTTCTGGCATAGGCGGCTGGGCAGGCATTGCCTTGAATCAAGGTCTGACAGAGGATAGTGATGGTGCGGGTACTGCTGGTGTTTTAAAGGAGTTGAATCATTACAATGCAGCGCCAGGCACTGGAACATTCAATGTATTTAGCTTGTAAAAACAGGGTGAGAACTTTTGTTAGAGAAGGTCGCACTTAAGCGGATTACTTGGCTTGATAGTTGACGCCAAGTAATCTGGATACACCTAAAATGATGCTTGAACGGTATCTTTTACTTTGGATACAAACTGTCCAGTTCTGACATCTTCTGCGTAACAGGTCTTTGCTGGTTACTTAATTTCTTTAAATTCAGCAGCGCAGCACCTTGCCATGCTTCATTTGTATAACAGGCGCGGTCGAGCTGGCTTAGCAATGGTTTCATTGTCGTCTCGTCTAGACGTTCAGCTAATGATTTAAGGCCGATGGGCGGGTCTTGTGGCCAAGTTGTGCGTGCCCAGTCAAGAAGTTGGCGTCGCGCAGCCTGCGGGTCATTATCCCGACATGCCTGCCAGAATGCCTGACGTGCTTCGGTCATGCGTGGGGCAGATGTCGCCGACATCACTGCTTGTTTATCTGAGGTCAGTTTATTAGTGGCCACTCTTTGTGCGCTGCTACGCCACCATGCGGCTAATGTGCCTAACCAGAGCAGTGCAAATGTGAGGCTAAGCCACATCCAGACCTGATTTGTTGCGGCGTTCTGAATGAGATGAACGGCAGATGGCGTTGCACGTGTCTCAGTCGGCAGAATAGAATCTTTAATGGGCGTGGTTGTTTCTGTAGAGATTGCAGCTGTACCAGCTAGCACGTCTATTTTTCTCGCTGGCAGGTCGATCTCTTTTTGCATGTTTTTAGCGGTGTCCCACCAGAATAAATGGATGGCTGGAATTTCATAGTGACCAGGCTTACTGGCAATAATTGCAATATCCTGATCACGATTACCAATGATGCTGTTACCTTGAACTTTAGTATCCAACTTGGGCTGGTCAGGATAAGCACGTAGGCCAGCGGGTAGTTGCATGAGTCGGCTTAGGTCTGGCAACTGAGTTGCAGTCAGAGGTTCTGCACTGAGTTGCAGATGGCGGGTGATGGGGTCGCCTACATGAATCTGCTCCTTATTCGGTTGCCAGTTTTCTGTCAAAGTGACATCCGTTGCAGGTAGCCAATCATGAGCGTTTGCGCTGGCTGGGCGTGGGCGTATATTCAGTACGATAGAGTCCCCTTGAATCCGCACAGGCTTCGTTGTATTCAACATGCCGGAAAATGGATTGCGACCGAAAGCATTGTTGAAAAGCTGGCTATTTCCAAATGGGTCGTTATTACTGCTGGTATCCTGCACCTGTGCATTTAATATCGGGCCATCAAGTTGTATGTGGCCGCTGCGTTGCGGGAATAGCAGATATTTTCGTTCAATGACATGGTAGTTATTGCCATTGCGTACTTCGGTGGTCTGCTTATCCTGACCTAATTGTTGAACCAATACATCATTGTTTGGCTGAAGTTCAAGGCTGGCCTGATATAAGGCTTCATCGACGTATAGTCGTGTCGTCAGTGTTACTGCTGCTTGCACGTAAGGTTGTTTTTGATCCATCGTTGACGTGATGAAGATATGAGGTACATTGGCGGTAGCCGTTCCTTTGGCGGCACTACCTGATTGCGCGGCAGCTTCCGCATTGCTAGTGACGGTTAGTGGAAGAAATTGAGAGGATTGCCCATCCCACTGCAATGCAGGGATATGCAACTTGCCACTATGTTTAGGTATCAGCGTCAAGTTTACTTCAACTTGTGAGTTCATCTTGCCATTGATGATTTGTATCTTGGAGCCAGAGCTTTGTTCGACGATGGCGAAGTCTTGCTTTATTGGGCTCAAGTCAGGCTGGCTGCTGGTTTGTCCGTCGTGTTGCAGGGTGAGTTGTACCGATTCGCCTTGGTTGACTTGGTCGTGATCTAACCATGCATTGATGGCTGCCGAGGCTGGTAGGCTCAGGCTTAGAAATATAAGGCTAATAAAAATACGTTGTGAAGTCTTCATTACTGGTCACCTGGATGTCTTATCATATGCTCTATCATGAATTTGCGGCGTAACAGGCCGCCGGGATCATCTGGAATGCTCCGCAACCATTGCTCCTGCGCAAGTTGCTGTTCGCTGATCTGGGCGTTTGCAAGCGGGGATTTTCTTGCTTGCGATTTATCTAATGCTGCCGCAGCATCGCGTCTAGCCTGAGCTGCGTCGTCAGGTTTTGGCTGACCATCTGCTTTATCGCTGGATTCAGTTTGGTTTGCCTTGGCAGATGGCGACTGGTTTTGAGCATCATTCTGCTTATTGGAGTCTCCCGCTTTGTCTTGCCCTGATTTGTTCTGTTGATTTTTACCGTTCTGATTTTGATTGGCTGACGGCTGCTCTGCTGCCTTTTTAGATGTGTCGCCTTGTTTCCCAGAGTCTTTATTAGCGGGATCTTTTTTGTCAGAATTATCCTTGCCAGAATTATCTTTATTGGTACTGTCTTTGTCAGTTTGCTGGGATTGATCCTTCTGATTCTTGCCATCATCTTTACCATCTTTGGACGAAGAGTCCTTGCTGGAAGAAGACTTGGTTTTTTGTTGTTGTAAGACTTTGGCAACTAAGTCTCGGTTGTGGCGTGCATCCTTATTGTTCGGGTCATGAGCTAGCGTTGCATCATAGGCTTTCAGGGCCTCCTGTAATTGACCCGCATGTGCCAGAGCATTGCCCCGGTTGTAATTGCCGTCACTATCGTTAAAGGCAGAAAAACTTTTCACCGCATTTTGATAATCACCGGCTTGCAACTCGGCATAAGCTTTGCGGCGTGGGTCGGTATAAGTGTGTGCCGCCGCTGCAGCCTTGCCTTGATGCATGAGTTGATCGCCCTGTTGGTCGGCAGTGCGCCATAAGTTATTCCAGACATCACCAGCCTGAGCAATTCCCGCCCAGAGCAGAAGCACCGCGAGCAATAGATTACGTTTCATAACCATCCCCGTCGAGCCAGAAATGCGGTTGCTAAAAGTAGCAGTGGCAGTAGCCATATTCCGCCATCCAATTTGTGCGCTACCTGAATGTTTTTATTCTCACTGGCTTGAGTGGTTCGGCTTGCGTGAGTTTGCAGGTCGGCAATCAGGCTAGGGAGTTGCGCTAGATCTACATAACGACCCCCGCCTGTTGCGGCGAGTTGCTGCAGTTGATCTACATCCAGACGGGCAAGGTGCAATTTACCTTGTGCATTTTGCACAAAGCCGCCACCCGCTTGGCTCACTGGCGCGCCATTGCGTGTGCCGATGCCTACAACATTGACCGTGAAATTTTGAGCACGTAGTTTTTTTGCTGCGGCAAAGGCAGCAGATGGGTCGGCAAAACCATCTGTCAGCACTACTATTTGGGTATTTCTTCCTCCACCTTGTTTAATCAGCATGCCTGCATGCTCCAGCGCTGGCGCCAGATTGTCACCGGCACTGGGCATAATCTCCGGATTTAGTGGTGGCAATAATGTGCGTATCGTGGCGACATCATCCGTCATGGGTGTGACGGTGTAAGGTTCTTCGCCAAAAGCTAATAGTCCGACCCGCGCATCCTTTGCTGCGTTAAGTAAATCGTCCAGCGCATAACGTGCACGGGTGACGCGGTCTGGCGTTAAATCAGCTGATAGCATCGAAGGTGAAAGATCCAGCACCAGCATCCATGTGCTATTGCCACGATAGGCGATAGATGGCGCTTGTTGCCAACTGGGGCCAGCAAGCGCCAGCACGGCCAGCGTCCATACGAGTGACAGCAAAGGCCATGGCGTCCAATGATGGTTGTCGCCTCCATCCAGTCTCAGGCTGGATAATAGATCTGGGTCAATAAGCTGCGCCCAGCCGCCTTCATTAGCACGTCGACGTGCCAGCCAGAAGCTTAGTCCCCAGAGTATTGGCAGAGCTAGCAGCCAAAACGGACGCAGAAATTGAAAATGTTGGATCAGATCCATTTTTTACCAAGCTCCTTGCTTTCATTCCATTTTCTTCCACTCCATAGCACGGCTGGCACGCTCAATAACAGTGCCAAGCCTAACGGCCACGGGAACCATTCGTCACGAGGGCGGTACCATTGTTCACGCGCATTGCTAGGTTCAAGTTTGTCGATGCGTGCGTAAACCTTCTCAAGATTTTCGGCATCTGTTGCACGGAAGTATTCGCCGCCGGTTGTTTTTGCGATGCGCTTGAGTGTGTCTTCATCCAAGTCACCATCACCGCCACCAACGCCGAAATAGCCTGATTGATCATTAGAGCCTACGCCTATGGTATAGATGCGTAAGCCAGCAGCAGCTGCCATCTTGGCAGCTTCATCTGGTGGCATGACGCCGGCATCATTGCTGCCATCTGTGAGCAAAATCAGTACTGTTTCACCCTTGTGGCCAGCCTTGGTAGGTTCGTCCCGCAATCGTTTGATTGCCAGCCCAATGGCATCTCCGATGGCCGTTTGCGTACCAGCAACGCCGATCATGGCTTCATTCAGGAACTGGTTAACCGTATTCAAGTCTGTGGTGAGCGGCGCTTGCAAGTATGGGCGGCTACCAAACAGAATTAATCCAACCTGATCACCTTGACGGCGGCGGATAAAATCCCCCGCTACTTGTTGAACCACCTGCAATCGTGTGTAGTCTCCAGCCATATCCTGTGCCGACATGGAGCCGGATACATCCACCGACAATAGCAGGCGGCGACCTG
>DAIDAH010000067.1 GCA_027310735.1 Methylotenera sp.
CTTTATTTGGCTTGCAAGCCGTGAGGTTGAATACAAAAAATAGACTTAACGCAATTACTTTTAGTGTTAGTTTCTTTTGCGGAATAACAGCAAAAAATGGTGAATACATAGCCATTAGTTTTTTCCTTTTTTTTAAATTAGTTAGTTGGAAAAATTTCCGCGCCTAGCAAGCGCTCAGTTTCCAGCATCGCACTGACATAGTCATAGCGTGCAGTAAGGTAGTCTTTGCGTACGCTACGAAACGTGCGCTGCGCATCCAGATAATCAAGTATGCCGCGCTCACCAAATCGGTAAGCGGCCTCGGCCGTTTTTAACACTGATTCAGACTGACTCAATAAACCATGTTCAAAGGCGGCTACTTGCTGCTGGGCAATGAGGTAGCGTTGATAGGCTGACTCAATATCTCTGTGCAACGCAAGCGTACGATCATTCAAAATGGCTTGAACCTGACGGACGCCAGCAGCGGCCTCAGCAATTTGCCCCTGACGCTGACTCCATAATGGCAAGGGAATCGCAATACCAAAGCGCATATTGGTCATATCTGGATCTTGATCCATACCTGCCTTTAACGTTAAACCAGGATTGCGCAACCGCTCTTCCAGCTGCAACTTGGCGTCAGCAGCTTCTGATGCAGCACGAATCTGCTGCAATTGAGGACTCTGCTCTATTTTTTCTCGCAAAGACACTAAAGATGGCAGGCTATCGCCTAAAGGTAATTCACCGGTGAGCTCATAATCACTAGGCATCTCTGAGCCGATCAAACCATGCAAATAAGCTTTAGCTTCCAGCACCCGCGCAAGAGCCGCCTGATAATCCCGCTCTGCCGCCAGCGATTCTGTTTCGGCCTTAATCAACTCGTAACGAGGCGCCTCGCCAACATCCGCACGCAATTTCACCCGCTCCCGAATTTGCTGTAGCAAGTGGCGATCTTCATCCACTAACTTGAGTACAGACTGTCTTTGTAATACATTGTAAAAAGCATCTTTCACGCGAGATCGTAATTCCACGCGAGTGATTTCTCTACCGACACCGGCTACCTTAACGTTAGACTCAGCAATGCTCTGCCGCGCATTACGCACGTCGGAGTACTCCAAAGTCTGAGATAAACCTACGCCCCAATTGCTTTTTACTTCGTTGTTACCACTACGGTAACGGCTAGGGCCTATCCCGAATTCCACTTCTGGATTCATATAAGCTTTGGAGGTGGTAACTGCGGCAAGCGCGGCATCTTCCTGCGCACGGGCAATATTCACGGACGGGTTATGTTGCAGTGCACTATCAATCACCTGCTGTAAAGTGAAAGCTGGAGCAGCTTGCAAGCTACGGCTAGAAACTATCAATGTGACTAGAACCGAGATTAAAACTAAGTGATGAAATGCGCTAAAACTAAACACATTCATTAAAACAGGTCTATGGGCGTCATTTTTTGCACTAGAGCAGTGCGATTCTATATTCATGAGTATCTCAATATCATCCAGCTTGGTTATTCATACAGACTCGCCGCTGCCTTTGATTAAAAGGTATGCAGCGAGATCAATAAATCATGCTTGTGCCACAGATATTTAGCATAACGAGGTGCTCACTAAGCTAAATAATCAGATGGCCTGATATATAAAGCAAAGGTTACGCCAACTATTGAGGCTGGTATGAAACTAGATGATAGGGGGTCTGAATAACTGAGGAAAATCTGGCTGGCGATAGATATCATCTGGCAATACAAAATCGATGAAAACCATAGAGGGTGTGATGCAATGAACTACAGCTAGTATCGCTGGTTCATCTCGATCATTATCACTGTAGACTTTGACTGTAGGCGCATCATCCAAACTAACTATATCGGAATCCAGCGCATAGCGAGTATTGGCTTGCGCAGAGATGACTGCAAAGCACAATAACAGACTCAGCAAAACGAAGATGTATTTTTTTAAACTCACGATTTGATTATATTGAGATTAGTACATGCCAGCAAGCAGACTTCTTAAAACCCCAGTGGAAAATCAAGCCATTAACAATATTAGTTCGTATCAACATTCAGGTAACTAGAATTAGACCTTACTTAGCAAGTCTTTAAGCTTATATAAAAAATCCAGCGCCTGTTTCGGCGTTAAATCATCGGCTTGCATGGATTCCAACTCGGCAATCGCTGGGTGTTGGGGTGGCTCGACATCTTGCTCACTCGCCATAAACATATCAGTCTGCGGCATGGAGGGCGTGTGCTGTGCTACTTGGCTGACTTCTAATTGCGCCAGCTTTCGCTTTGCCGCAGTAATTACTGGCCTTGGAATGCCCGCCAATTGTGCCACTTGCAGGCCATAGCTTTGATTGGCGGCGCCCTCCTCCACCTTGTGCATAAACACAATATTATTGCCATGTTCTACCGCATCCAAGTGCACATTCGCCGCATATTTGAACTCATCGACAATACGCGTCAGCTCAAAATAATGCGTGGCAAACAAAGTGTAGCTACGATTCTTTTCTAGCAATTGCTTAGCCACTGCCCAAGCCAAACTCAAACCATCGAATGTCGAAGTGCCGCGACCAATTTCATCGAGCAGCACTAGGCTTTTATCCGTGGCGTTATGCAGAATGTTGGCCGTTTCCGTCATTTCCACCATAAAGGTAGAGCGGCCACCAGCCAAGTCATCCGAGGCGCCAATCCGCGTCATGATACGGTCGATCTCACCGATGTTAGCCACGCTGGCTGGCACGTAACAACCACAATGTGCCAGTAATACTATCAAAGCGGTCTGGCGCATAAAGGTAGACTTACCCCCCATGTTCGGGCCCGTAATTAATAGCAATTGGCGATAAGGGTTGAGTACTACATCATTGGCAATAAACGGCTGCCCTGAATTTTGCACCGAGATTTGTTCAACAACAGGATGCCGACCATGTTCAATATGAATACCAGCTTCGGTAGTAAAACTTGGCGCCACATAATTCAATGTGACGGCACGCTCAGCAAAACAGCTTAAAACATCTAGACTGGCAACCGCACCAGCATTGGTCTGCAGGGCAGCGATAAATGGCAAAAGCTGATTCAGCACTTGCTCATAGAGCATTTTTTCACGCGCCAAGGCACGGTCGTTGGCACTCAGCACTTTGTCTTCAAAAGCTTTAAGTTCAGGCGTAATAAAACGCTCAACATTTTTCAGAGTTTGACGGCGTCTATATTCCGCAGGCGCACTTTCAGCTTGTGTACGGCTCATCTCAATGTAAAAACCATGTACGCTGTTGTACTCTACTTTGAGGTTAGTAATGCCAGTACGCGCTTTTTCTGCCGCTTCAAATTGCAGCAAAAATTCACCATGATTATTTTGCAAGGCGCGCAGTTCGTCTAACTCAGCATCATAACCATCCGCAATCACGCCGCCCTCGCGCAACACCACGCTAGGTTCAGTTTTAATGGCGCTCATTAACAAACGCACCACATCGCTAGGTGCTTGTAGATTTGCCCCCAAAGTTTGTAGCAAGCTAGTTTGCAGGTCTTGTAACTGTAATTGCAGCAAGGGTAATTGCTGTAAGCTCATCATCAAACCAGACAAATCACGTGGTCGCGCCGTTTTTAAAGCGATTCGCGCGGTAATGCGCTCAATATCACCGATAGATTTGAATGCGGCATTGAGACTCTCAAAGTGATTGTTTTGAATCAGCTCTGCCACCGCCTCATGGCGCTTCATCACCAAGTTACGGTCTTGCATAGGATGATGCAACCAGTGCCTTAGCAATCGCGCGCCCATTGCTGTTTGCGTGGTGTTGAGCAGCGAATACAGTGTGGGCGAGGCCTCGCCACGCAGAGTCATATCAATTTCCAGATTACGACGTGTTGCCGCATCCAGTTGGATATAAGCACTGGTGGTTTCCACACTCAAGGCATTGATGTGCGGCAAGGTGGTGCGCTGGGTATGCTTCACATAGTCCAACAATGCGCCTGCCGCGCAAATAGACGGATTTAAACTTGCGCAACCAAAGCCGTTCAGATCATAAGTATTGAACTGCTTGGTCAGCGTATTAAAGGCGCTATCAAAATCGAATTGCCACGGACTCAAACGTTTTTTAGCCACTTTGCTGGAAGCAAGTGCTGCGTGCTGAAAATCATCAGCCAACAAAATCTCGCTGGGGGAAATACGCTCAATTTCTTGTGCCAGTAAGCCAACGGCAATTTCGCTCAAAATAAACGTGCCGGAAGCCAAGTTCAAGCGCGCCAAACCAATGACGCCATCAGCCTGGAAAATGCTGAGTAGCTGATTATCACGTGACTCATCTAGCAGTGCGGTATCTGTCAAAGTACCAGGCGTTAGAATTCGCGCGACTTGCCGCTCTACCGGACCTTTGCTTGTAGCTGGGTCGCCGACTTGCTCACAAATAGCGACCGCCTCACCCATTTTAGCCAGCTTCGCCAAATAGCCTTCGGCCGCGTGATACGGCACGCCTGCCATTTTAATTGGCTGGCCGTTACTACTGCCGCGATGCGTTAAAGTAATGCCCAGTAAGCGCGATGCTTTTTCAGCATCTTCAAAAAAAAGCTCATAAAAATCGCCCATGCGGTAAAACAGCAGCATGTCTGGATGTTGTGCTTTAAGACCAAGATACTGGCGCATCATGGGAGTATGGTTTGAGGTCGTGTTGTCTGATGCCGCGTGGTTATTCATCGATCAATAGCTACTTTCTATGACTACTTTGAAAAATAATGTGTTGGGATAATACATGAGAAATCGGCATCACAATCATGTCCGATACCGTACTCATACGCCGAGCAACATTAGTGCGGCGTTGTACTTTCATCAGTTGCTTCTGGCGATGATTTTGGCGGCATGATAAATTCAGCCGGATGCTGATTCAATCTAGTTGCCAAATTACGCATCAGCAAGCGCCATTGTTTAAAGCGTACTTTGCGTGACTTCATTGCTATATACAAAGCCAGTCCAAAGCTCACGATAAGATTCATCATGCCAATCAGCACCAATCCCAACGCAGCAAATGCCACAGTCTGCCAACTCAACATAAAGTCTAAACCGACAGCAGCCACGCCAACAAAAGCTGATGAAAAAGCAATGTGCCTAATATCAAACGGCAGCCCAAACAACACGCCTATGGCGCTCATGCCGCCTAACAGGCAACCAAAATAGAAATTACCGGCCAATGCACCCAAGTTATTTTCAACGTAGTTAACCACACGATCTAATCGAGCTTCGCCCAACAGCTTTTGCATCCAACTTAAAGCACGTAACCGTTGCGGGATTTTATTATAGACCGCCATATTATCGTAGTATCCAGAAATCAAACCTGCCAAGAACAAACATACACCGGCAATTGCTGCATAAAAGACTGCGCCACTATGTATCGGATCAATATCGGCCAATAAATGATGCGCTTTCTCTGGGGTCACAAAATGCTGCCCAGTGTAATGATGCACAGTCCAAGCAATCAGCATTGCGACAGGAATTGCAAAGACAACGTTACCAAAAATAGCAACCATTTGGCTGCGCATGGTTTTTGCAATCATATTGACCAAATTATCCATTTCCTTACTTTTAGCATCGGCTGCATCTACACTGGCAGCAATTGCTGCGGCTGTCATCGCCGGTTGCTTGGTAGCTACGGTAAAGTGCAGGATATGAATCAAAATAAAGCCAAACGCATAATTCAGGCTAAAGAGTATCGCTTCTGTCAGCGGTGCCAAATGCTGCTTGGCGACAATCAATTTAATCATGGCTATTGCCCCGACAATTACGCCCGCTCCCATAGCTGAACGCATTAAGGCATAGTATTCACTGCGATTTTCAGTGATGTAATGTTCACCCGTGCGACTCGCATTCTCAGTGACACGCAACGCCATAATCTCTACATTTTCCTGCCAGTGTTCATGTACATCATTCTTATGACACTCGCTGTAAACCAACTCTTTAAACAACTGCGCAACCTCTACGTTTGCTGTTTCACCATGATCCAGATGATTGAGAATATTTAGCAGACATTCCAGACGTGCCAATTGCTGCGACATTTTTTGCAATAGGTACGTCAAATGGATACTGGTACCAGTTTGTGTACTATTGCGGCGAATTCTGGTAATGATGGTATTACATTGATCAAGCATCACCAGAATATGCTTAATGTCGGCTTCAGCAACAGTATCAGTCATCGCCACAGTATTAGCCGCGCTGAGGTTGCTACAGGCTAAAAATTCCGCCAACTCAACTTGTTGTGTAATAAAGGGAGAGGTATGTTGCTCAAGCTCAGGATGATTGCGTAGCAACTCCGGCTCAAGTCCTAAGGCGGCAATGCGATAAGATAGCACTTGTGTCGCCGCCAACAAATTTTGTCGGCAAGGTTCGGTAAGTTCGACTGGAGCCTCATTAAACCTGATCGCTATAATTAGCTGCTCCCAAACCGTATCTGGCACATCCAAAACCCATAACGCATCGCTAGACTTCGTGAAAAAAAGTGCAAATAAATCAATTAGATAAGAGAAGTCAACCGCTTCCGGCAAAAACTTATGTGAAAGGCGGCGGCGCATTTCGGTAAAAAAATCAGAAAATACAGAATGCCGCACCGTTAGAAACAATGAGATCGGCTTGTGCTCGCTTAACAGCTCTAGCAGAGCTTCGCGTAACAATCGTGCTTTTTCAGCATCCTCATTAAGCAAATAACAGAGTGCTTGAATAGCCTTAACCGCAGCCTCTGTTTGCTGCGGTTTAGGCGGCCGAATTTTCGCGACTAACTCAGCGATGAATTGAGGTGCTCGCTCGGGAGACTTAACATATCGATCAAATACATGTTCTATCATTTTTGTACTTTGATACTCGCAATTTTTAAAGTTGAACACAGACTACGCGTTTGAAAGCAGTCTAAACGCTTTTATAAAAAATAGGGAAGACCATCTAAACCTTTTAGAAGATAGTCTTTAATAGTTGAATTTGATGGTGAACTTCGTGCAAAGGTAAAACTGCTATTTTCATATTACCAACAGCTTAAATACCAAGGCTGTAAGCCTTACCAGAGCTGATCTGCAGGGCAGCTATAAATGATAATCGCTATTCAACACTTGCTCTTAGCACATTTTTCTCGTGCCAATACACGGTCGTTGCGACTAAGCTACTTATTCAAGTTAAATAGATTTACTAAACAAATATTATTGGGGTGAATTATTAGCATACTCACTCCTAGAATATGGCATTCTTTGCCAAATACTAGCCAATCTCACCCTGCTTACGCAGTGTACAATGGCACCCATGTCAACCTCATCAGCGCAGCAACTCCTACATAACATTTTCGGCTACTCCCAATTTCGCGGTGAGCAACAAGCCATTGTGACGCACTTGGTGGCGGGTGGAGATGCCTTGGTATTGATGCCTACAGGCGGAGGAAAATCCCTGTGCTATCAACTACCCGCATTATTGAGAGATGGGGTTGGTATTGTAGTTTCACCACTCATTGCGCTCATGCAGGATCAAGTAGATGCCTTGCAGCAGCTAGGGGTGCAAGCCGCATGTCTTAACTCCAGCCTTGATGCCGAAGCCGCACGAGATGTAACAGAAAGACTGATACAAGGCGACCTGCAAATCCTCTACGTTGCCCCAGAGCGTTTACTGATGCCAAACTTCCTAATGCTACTGGAGCAACTGCAAAATAGTTCTGGCATTGCATTGTTTGCCATTGACGAAGCTCACTGCGTCTCGCAGTGGGGTCATGACTTCCGCCCAGAATATCGAAAACTGACGGTACTACATGAACGATTCCCTGATGTACCTAGAGTTGCACTTACAGCAACAGCAGATGCACCGACACGCGCTGAAATTGTAGAACGGTTAGCCCTGGAAAATGCACGCCAGTTCGTATCCAGTTTTGACCGCCCAAACATTCGCTATCGCGTCACACAGAAAGCCAGTGCTCGCCAGCAGCTAGAAGCATTTCTCGAAGCGGAACATGCTGGAGATGCAGGCATTGTATATTGCCTATCACGCCGCAAAGTAGAAGAGACTGCCGAGTGGCTGAAATCACGGGGCTGGGATGCACTGCCCTACCACGCAGGTCTGGAGGCAAATGTCCGCAATATAAATCAACGTAGATTTCTACGTGAAGAAGGTGTGATCATGGTCGCCACCGTCGCATTTGGTATGGGAATAGACAAACCAAACGTACGCTTTGTTGCGCACCTTGACTTACCCAAAAGCATGGAGGGCTATTATCAGGAAACTGGTCGCGCTGGTCGTGACGGTCTGCCTGCAAATGCATGGATGGCCTATGGACTAGGTGATGTAGTCAGCATGCGGCAAATGCTGGATTCAGGCGATGCGCCAGAAGAACGTAAACGCGTTGAGCGACAGAAACTGGATGCCCTACTAGGATTTTGTGAGTCTACCGCCTGTCGCCACCAGACTATCTTGCGCTACTTTGGCGAAGATCACCCAGGCGACTGCGGTCAATGTGATAACTGCCTTGAACCTGTTGATACATGGGATGCAACACAAGCCGCTCAAATGGCACTTTCCTGCGTATACCGCACTGGTCAGCGCTTTGGGGTAGCCCATTTGATTGATGTACTGATAGGCAAAGCAACTTCAAGAGTCGAACAGTTTCGCCATGAACAACTCAGCACTTTTGGCATCGGTAAAGCGCTCACTCAACAGCAGTGGAGCAGCATATACCGACAACTTGTCACAGGTGGTTTTCTTGAATCCGATATGGAGGCTTATGGAGGACTGAAACTCATGGAGGCTGCACGCCCAATACTGCGTGGCGAAAATGAAATATGGCTACGGCGAGATATTGAAGTTAGCAAACGGGCAAGTAAAGCAGAACGTGGTGCACGTGCTAAAGAAGCTTATGCTGGTGTTAGCGATGATCCACTATGGCATGCACTCAAGACAAAACGCACCGAGCTTGCCCGCGAACAAGGCGTTCCACCCTATGTGATATTTCATGACAGTACCCTGCTAGAGATTCTAAATCACCGCCCCGCCAACCTCACGGAAATGAGCCAAATCAGTGGTATAGGTCAGGCAAAACTGGGACGTTATGGAGATGCATTCCTGCAGGTGCTAGAGGAAGCATAAATGGAGTTGGTGTATTAGCGGCATCACCTGTGACACAGGTCAATAACGACGTAAGACCAACCCCCTTTAGAACAATTGAACCTAATAAATAAGGCTAGCGAACGCTCTATAATTTAGGTGTTTTAAGCGCGTCAGTTAAATGTGGCGCTAATGTTTGCAGCATTTGTGCGAACACTTTTGGATTAGCCGCAACAATATTGCCAGTTTTCAGCCAAGACTCGTTACCTTCAAAATCACCAACGATACCGCCCGCCTCTTGCACAATCAAACCACCAGCAGCAATGTCCCATGCAGATAGGCCAATTTCCCAGAAACCATCGTACCAACCAGCCGCCACATAGGCCAAGTCCAGAGCTGCTGAGCCTGGGCGACGAATCCCTGTAGTCTTTTTAATCATGTCTTTCAACATATCTAGGTAAGTGTCTAAGTGCGTAAAATCGCGGAAAGGAAATCCAGTACCAATAATGGTATCTTGCAATTTAGTACGCTGCGTAACGCGAATACGCTTGTCATTCAAAAATGCACCGCGGCCTTTAGTGGCTGTAAACAGGTCATTTCTGTTCGGGTCATACACAACCGCATGGGTCAACACGCCACGCTCTTGCAGTGCAATCGAAATACAATATTGCGGCATGCCATGCAGGAAGTTTGTCGTGCCATCCAACGGATCAATAATCCAAATGAAGTCGGCCTCAATATTTGACTCTCCACTTTCTTCACCTAAAAAACCATGCGTTGGATAGAGCTCTTTAAGCGTATCAATAATGGATTGTTCAGCGGCCTTATCAACCTCAGTCACAAAATCATTGTAGGTTTTGGTTTGAATTTTTAGTGAACCAATATCCTCTGAAGCACGTGTAATAATACTGCCAGCGCGGCGTGCAGCTTTCACTGCGTTTGATAGCATGGGATGCATATTTTCTCGAATCTATGTAAGTGGTCGGTTCTTTAGCCTGACTTACTCTACAGAATAGGATAAATCTAAAATTAAAGTGGCGTTAAAGAACTGATAAAATAGCATTTTAACGGTTATTGCCTATACTTCAAAGTTTACGTTTTTGAAAATGATATATTTTTAAAATATTTAGGCTCAGAAAATACACACTTCAATTTATGACTTCAACATCAGCCTCGAATAATCCTGCACCAGTAAAACTGAGCATCTTAAACAACTTTCGCGTAGTGCTCTGTCAAACCAGCCATCCAGGCAATATAGGCTCAGCAGCACGCGCCATGAAGACGATGGGCTTACAGCACCTATATCTGGTAAAGCCTAGTAGCTTTCCAGATGCGCATGCCACAGCACTTTCGACTGGTGCGGCTGATTTGCTTGAAAATGCAATTGTTACCGAAACATTGGCTGAAGCGCTCACTGGCTGTGCCTTTGCCATCGGCATGAGCGCGCGTAAACGCAATCTATCCCCTGAGTTGCTGAATGTACGCGCCGCTGCAACACAAGCGATTGAAATTGCCACAACGCAACCTGTAGCATTGGTATTTGGCACGGAAATGAGTGGCTTATCAAATGCGGAACTGGATCTGTGCCAGATGCTGGCAATGATTCCAGCCAACCCTGAATACTCGTCGCTTAACTTGGCTGCCGCCGTGCAGATCATGTGCTACGAACTAAGAATGGCTGCCCTTGAAGATACAACTATTAGCCCCAATACTACAGCTGAGCTTGCCACGATTGATAGCGTGGAAGGTTTTTATGCACATTTAGAAGCCACCCTATTACACATAGGCTACCTGAATCCTGCCGCTCCGAAAAAACTAATGGAACGCTTAAGGCGTATTTACGCAAGAGTCCGGCTAGAAAAAGAAGAAGTGAACTTGTTACGTGGCATACTTACGTTAACGGTAACACCCAGAAAACACGATAAATACTAATTGGTTCACAACTATGTTTAATCACGTAAAAGAAGATATCTCCATTGTTTTTGAGCGCGACCCAGCCGCAAGAACACATTGGGAAATCATCACCACATACCCTGGTGTACATGCATTACTCATGCACCGCTTATCTCACTGGCTGTGGGGAAAAAGTTTTTACTGGCTGGCACGTTTTTGCTCGCATATTGGTCGCTGGCTTACTGGCATTGAAATCCACCCAGGTGCAACCATAGGCCGCCGTGTTTTTATTGATCACGGCATGGGTGTGGTGGTTGGTGAAACAGCAGTCATTGGTGACGACTGCACGCTGTACCATGGCGTGACATTAGGTGGTACCTCTTGGAACAAAGGTAAACGCCACCCTACATTAGAAGCTGGCGTAGTCATTGGCGCAGGTGCAAAGATACTGGGCCCGATTACAATAGGTGCTGGCGCCAAAATCGGCTCTAATGCTGTGGTAGTCAAAGATGTACCGGCCAATGCGACCGCCGTTGGTATTCCTGCGCATATCTTAGAGGAAGGAAAAAACAAGAAGCAGGAAGACGTCAGCAAAAAAGTGGGGTTTGCAGCTTATGCTGTAGGTGATGATGAAAACGACAGCTTAAATCCAGAAGCATTAATTAAAGTTCTTCAATCATTATTAGGGCAAACAGCCAAGCAGGACCGAGAGTTACTGCTACTTAAGACACAGCTTGCAGAGCTCATGCTAACTCAACAAGCCGATGCACAGTCTAATGCAGATTTAGCTGATGCATTTGCCACAAAGAAACCGCAATCGGAATCTGAAACTTAATCAGCCAATAGTTGACT
>DAIDAH010000068.1 GCA_027310735.1 Methylotenera sp.
AAGTCGCGCAACTGCCTGGTGTGACACCAGAGTGATTCATGGTAGCAGGTAACCAGCCAGTCGTACGGTGGCAACTATCACAAGCCATTGTCGTAGAAATGTGTTTAGCTGGCTTGCCTGTAGCGGCGCTGCCATTATGGCAAGTACCGCATGAACCTGTCGTCACACCGATGTGATTGAAAGTTGCACCAGCAAACGAGTTGTAGTTCTTATGGCAAGTATCACATGATGCCGTTGTCGCCACATGAGTCGCAGGCTTGCCTAATGCTTGCGTTCCGTTATGGCAAGTCGCACAACTACCCGGTGTAACACCAGAGTGGTTCATGGTGGCCGGAACCCAACCTGTGGTTTTATGGCAAGTATCGCAAGATGCACTCGTTGAAATATGGTTAGCAGATTTACCTGTAGCTTTTGTACCATTGTGGCAAGTAGCACATGAACCGGCAGTGACACCGTTATGGTTCATGGTAGCAGGAAGCCAACCTGTTGTTTTATGGCAGGTATCGCAAGATGAACTGGTTGAGATATGGTTACCAGGTTTGCCTGTAGCTTTAGTTCCGTTATGGCAAGTCGAACATGAGCCTGCAGTGACGCCATTATGATTCATGGTAGCAGGAAGCCAACCCGTAGTTTTATGGCAAGTGTCACAAGAAGAACTGGTTGAAATATGGTTACTTGGTTTACCAGTAGCAGCACTACCGTTATGACAAGTGCTACATGATCCCGTAGTGACTCCCGTGTGATTGAATGCAGCACCAGCAAACGAATTGTAGTTTTTATGGCAAGTATCACACGATGCAGTTGTCGACACATGAGTCGCAGGTTTGCCTAATGCTTGCGTGCCATTATGGCAAGTTGCACAACTGCCAGATGTTACGCCGCTATGATTCATAGTAGCTGGAACCCAACCTGTGGTTTTATGGCAGGAGTCGCAAGATGCGCTGGTTGAGATATGGTTGCCAGACTTGCCTGTTGCTTTAGTACCATTGTGGCACGTTGCACATGAACCAGCAGTGACACCATTATGATTCATGGTTGCCGGAACCCAACCAGTAGTTTTATGGCAAGTGTCACAAGATGAACTAGTTGAAATATGGTTGCCTGATTTACCTGTAGCGGTGCTACCGTTATGACAGGTTGCACATGAGCCTGCAGTGACGCCGTTATGATTCATAGTTGCAGGAAGCCAGCCTGTTGTTTTATGACAGGTATCACAAGATGAACTGGTTGCAATGTGACTACTAGACTTTCCGGTAGCTTTTGTACCGTTGTGGCACGTTGCACATGAACCAGCAGTGACACCGTTATGATTCATGGTTGCAGGAACCCAACCAGTAGTTTTATGACAGGTATCACAAGAAGAGCTGGTTGAAATATGGTTGCCTGATTTACCTGTTGCGGTACTACCGTTATGGCAAGTTGCACATGAGCCTGCAGCAACACCACTATGGTTCATCGTAGCAGGAACCCAACCGGTAGTTTTATGACAAGTGTCGCAAGATGAACTGGTTGCAATGTGACTACTAGACTTTCCGGTAGCTTTTGTACCATTATGGCAAGTAGCACATGAACCAGCGGCAACACCGTTATGGTTCATGGTAGCAGGAAGCCAGCCAGTAGTTTTATGGCAGGTATCACAAGAAGAGCTGGTTGAAATATGGTTGCCTGATTTACCTGTAGCGGTGCTACCGTTATGGCAGGTTGCACAGCTACCGGCAGCGATTCCGCTATGACTCATTTTCGCACCAGATTTAAAGCTGCTGGTTGAAGTATGGCAAGTCTCACAAGCTGCACTGGTTTGAATATGGCTACTAGGCTTACCTAGTGCTTTGACACCATTATGGCAAGTAGCACAACCACCAACAATGCCACTATGATTCATAGTCACCGTTGCAAACGATGTAGTATTTTTGTGGCAAGTCTCGCACGAGGCTGAAGTACTTATATGACTACTTGATTTACCTTTTGCAGTTGTACCGTTATGGCAATTTGCACAACCAGTGACAATCCCAGCATGGTTCATTGCCGCACCAGATTTAAAGCTGCTTGTATTTGTATGGCAAGTTTCACAAGACGCACTGGTAACAATATGTGAGCTAGGCTTACCAACGGCTTGCGAGCCATTATGGCAACTTGCACAACCACTTGTTACACCAAGATGAGAGAAAGTCGCAGTTTTAAATGTTGTCGTACTCTTATGACAGGTCTCACAAGAAGCATTTGTTGTAATGTGATTAGCCGACTTCCCTACCGCGGTTCTACCGTTATGACAGCTAGCACAACCAGTGGCGATTCCATTATGCGTAAAAGCAGCTCCCGCAAATGAGATAGTACTCTTGTGACAAGACTCACAAGCTGCATTAGTAGGGATATGTGAAGGTGACTTACCTAATGCCCGAACTCCATTATGGCAACTCGCACAATTACCTGTAACCCCTTTATGATCAAAACCTTTAGCCGGCAACCATGCTGTGGTTTTATGGCAAGCATCACAAGAAGCCGTCGTTGCAACATGCTGAGCAGGCTTACCTTGCTCATTTGAACCATTGTGGCAATTAGTACAACTCCCTGCGACTACATTAGTATGGCTAAATGTGTATGAAGCCCAATCACTCGACTTATGACAGGTTTCGCAAGATTCTGTTGTTGGAATATGTTGACTGGGTTTTGCTGTAATTGCAGCACGACCACCTTGCACATGGCAGGCACTACATTGCCTAGGAGTGCCTTTAAAACTACCTTTGACATGACAGCTTTCACAACTTGTTTTTGCATGTACTCCACTTAGAATAAAACCCGTTTTACTATGATCAAAGCTCACCCGATGCCTAGCTGAAGCATTTGCCGCAGTGGCATCTCCAACCGCCAAAGTAAAGAACATCATCAGTGTCGCCAAAAATACGCCAGCCCAACGCAATACAGCCATTTTGTGGCGCGGTTGCGTAGAAACTGTTGATTGTGTCATTAGTAACATATTATTTCTCCCCAAGGAGTTGACTGGCGATATTGGTCAAACTTCATTGAATTATTTTTAGTTTCGTGCTTTTGGCACAGGTCTAATTTAAATCGCATTAACTTCAAAATACATAACAGCAAAATATTACGTGTGAAATTTTCACATGCAACCACATAATATGTGGGATAATTTCACACGTCAATATATTTGTGTAAAAAAAACCCACATTTTGTATAATTAATAAATGAATAAAATCGCTGAAGTTAATTCTGAAAACCCTGTGACGCAAAGAATGCTCACAGCCTTGCAGCGCGTGCTAAAACCGCTGATTCGACTATCCTTGGCGCAAGGTATTAACTTTCAAATGTTAGTGGAAACATTAAAGACTGTTTTGGTGCAAGTGGCAGAAGATGAGTTTAAGTTACAACAACGCAGCCAAACTGACAGTCGAATCAGTCTATTAACAGGCCTGCATCGCAAAGATGTACACCGCTTACGTGATCAGCCCGACGCGTTACTGAGCCAACCTCAGCTTGTTACTTTAGGCTCCCAGTTAGTTGGCTTATGGATTAGCGATGCTGATTTTATTGATGCCAATGGCTCCCCTAAGGCACTACCAAGATTAGCAAGTGTCGGCGGAGACATTTCCTTTGACCGTTTGGTATCCAGAGTTAGTAAAGATATTCGCGCCAGACCCGTGCTGGATGAATGGCTTAGAGTTGGGGTGGTGCATATTGATGAGAATGACTATGTACATTTAAATACAGAAGCTTTTGTGCCAAGTGCCGACTTTGAAGGAAAACTCTTTTTCTTCCAGCAAAACCTGCACGATCACGCAGCAGCAACTGCACATAACCTGATGAATCAGACACCCCCCATGTTTGAACGCTGCGTCTATTACGACGGATTGACTGCAGCTTCAATTAACGAGCTAAAAGCACTGGCAGAAGAGCAAGGCATGATTGCCTTAAAAACCGTCAATGCACGCGCCATTGAGCTACAAGTAGCATCACAACTACCAGCCGAAGCAGATCAACGCTTCACCTTTGCCTTGTACTTCTACCACACCAAAGAAGATGAAGACACCAAACTGGTTTATGAAAACCATCAAAGTAAAAAGACTTCTGGCTGAGTATCTTTAAAATATGCCTACCGTTTATTTTGAGCACTCACAGGATTGATATGAAAACCTTCATACGTAATTGCTTGGTGATCTTCATAACAAGTATGTCGTTAAGCGCTATGGCAAACCCATGTGACGATGGTGGCATTGGCGGCACGGGCATTGCACTAAGCAGAGGCATCGGTGGTACCGGCAATCAATCTGGCGGCATTGGTGGTACAGGCATATCCGACACTCAAAGTGGCATTGGCGGCACAGGCATATCCAGCGCAAATAGCGGGATTGGCGGTACAGGTATCACTACCGAAAGCGGTATTGGTGGCACAGGCATCATCGCTCAAAGCGGCATCGGTGGCACGGGGATTGTAGGTGTGATTACCGGCTTTGGTAGCATTTGTGTCAATGGCCTTGAAGTGCATTACTTTAACGACACCCCTGTTGACTTGGATGGTAAGCACATTAGCAGCCAAGACTTGTCGATCGGGCATGTTGTAGCAGTTAAAGCTTCAGGTAGTGGACAATCATTGATCGCGCATGAAATTCATGCCTACCATCAAATCTCCGGTCCGATTACAGAGGTAAATGTTGTCGGTAAAAAAATAAAAGTAATGGGACAATCCGTTGCGGTAAATACAGAACAACTAAAAGGTGCACACGTTGGCCAGTGGGTGGACGTTAGTGGTTTACGTAAAGCTGATGGTAGCGTAGTTGCCAGCAGAATAGACCCTATTACAGGGCAGAAGGTTGCGAGATCTGTTGGTAATTTAGCCATTATAGGAAATGGCCTCTACTTAGGTGGCACCAAAATTGAAGGCTTACCAAAATCAGCCGGAAAAACGAATGCAGACACCCGTATATCAGGTGTTTGGGATGGCAATGCCCTTAAGGTTAAAGATGTGAACATCGGGCCTGTGAGTGATTTATTGCAAAAGGTAGAGGTGTTCCACTTGCAAGGATTGGTTTCTGGAAATATGGCCAAAGGTAACTTGAAACTTTCTGGACAAAACATTGCAGTGTCCGGACAAACTAAAATCAGTGGTAATAGCGATCATAGCAACTTGGCAGGAAAAGCGGTCATCATGTCAGGACAAATCAAAGACGGTAAACCAACGGCACTATCCATAGAGATAAAGCCCATTAAAACCGAGCAAAGGCATCTACATGACCCGACAACCATTCAAGTGCAGCCAAAATTATCTGCTGAATCTACTGATAGAAAAACATCAATGGAGAGTGGCGATTTAAAATCGACTGGCACTGAAACAAAAGAAACCGGAAAAGAACTATTTGATAAAGCGACTAAAAATGAAACTCCTGAAAAACATGAGAATTCAATTAAATCCAAGAGAATGGATAAAGCGGATAAAGTCGACAAAATAGATAAGGTTGAAAAGATTGAAAAGATTGAGAAAATAGAAAAGATCGATAAAGTAGATAAAGTAGATAAGGTTGAGAAAATCGAAAGAGTTGAAAAAGTCGAAACAGTCGAGAGAGTTGAAAAAGTCGAGAGAGCTCACCATGACGATTAAAATAGGCCACATCATTACACAATAATGGCTTGATTGAGCCAAGCAGAATAAACTCACACAATGAAAAACAAGATAAAACTAGCTGTAAATAGTGCTTTTCTAGCCGCTTTAACTCTACAGACCATCCCCACTTATGCAGAAGAAGGCACATTGACGCTAACCGCTGGAGTGGATTACAGCACGGGCAAGTACGGCTTGGCAGAATCAACAGATATGACCTACATGCCTTTCATCGCTAAATATGAAATGGATGATACAACACTGAAGCTCAGCGTACCTTGGCTGAAAATCACAGGTCCGGGCGATGTCGTTGGAGGCAACACGCCCATTGTGATAGGCTCATCCAATCGTCCAATCACAACGCAATCAGGCTTGGGGGACATTGTTCTAACTGTTTCGCATACAATTTTAAGACGTGAGGAATCCAGCCCACTTACATTAGACATCACGGGAAAAGTGAAGTTTGCAACAGCTTCTGCATCAAAAGGCCTAGGAACTGGCGAAAACGATTATTCAGTTGCGCTAGATGCCTACAAACCTCTCAACAACACCATCACCTTATTTGGCGATGTTGGCTACAAAGTAATGGGCGACCCTACTGGAGTTAACTTGAATAACGTTTGGTTCGGCTCCGCAGGCTTATCTTACAGAATCAACACAGTATCCAGCGCTGGCATTATGGCTGACACACGCCAAGCAACACAAAACACGTCAGACCCGATGCGCGAACTCACTGTATTTCTAACCCATAAATTTAATGCACGTTATAAATTACAAAGCTACCTGACTCATGGCTACACAAACACCAGTACAGACTGGGGTGGTGGCCTGATGCTCGGCTGGGTATTTTAATTCAAACGCTAACAATCAAAGCAGGACAGCCTTACAACTCAGAAGGCATCCTGAATTTGATCAACTTAAGATAGCGCACCTTCATAAGAAAACGTACTAGTCATCACCCTGCACACCTAACCCAAGGCTAAATTCAGTCCGATTAATTTGAGTTTGTAACAGTATTGCTGCAGGCTTCCATCAAAACCTACTAGCAATGTCACTTAGACAATTCGCTCTATCCGCCACAGCAAATGCAGAATAACTCATATTCAGCGCCAGAATAAACTGACGCTATCGTGAAAATCCTGCGCCTACCTTCAACTCCGACCATGCTTTGGAAACGTGGCAGCGTTCACATTGCCGACCGAAGTTACCGTCATGCACATCATCCGAGGCATGGCAATCACCACAGGTGGCTGGTGTAGCAATCTTTTTGCCTTTAGATGGAGTCCTGTGGCATTCGTAACAGGTAATACCCTTATGGCCACCATCCAGCTTGAATTTGGTTTGCTTATCATGATCAAAATCCCAAATTTTCCAATCACGACTATTGTGACAAGTTTCACACTCAGTACCTAAACGAAGCTTATGCACGTCCTCTTTAATGTGGCAACTGGCACATTCAGACTTGGCATCCTTAAATGTCGGTGCCAAATGACACTTCTTGCATTCCACCTTGTAATGCTTGCCTAGCAAAGGGAATTTTGAGCGATTGTGGTCGAATTTAGCCTGATTCCAAGTTTTCTCATTATGGCAATCCTCACACTTGTCACCCTCCTGACCTTTGTGCTTATCGTCCTGCTTATGGCAGGTAATACAGGTGCTTTTCAACTTATCTTTGTAAAGGTTAGCCTTATGACAAGAATCACATTTCACCGTGCTATGCTTTTCCCGCAACCGATACTTCGTATCTCGGTCATGATTGAAAATCAAGGTTTTCCATGATTTTTCAACGTGACAAGTTTCACATTTTTCACCATACCGCGTTTTATGCTCATCATTTTTCTTGTGGCAAGAGAAACAATCCGTCTTCAGATTTTGCCCATACAACTTGCCGATATGGCATCCATCACACTTTGCAGCCTTATGCTTGTCACGCAGCACGTACTTGGTGTCACGGTCATGGTCAAACTTTGTTGGTGTTTTCCAGTCTTTCTCGGTATGGCAGCTTTCACACTTCACGCCAAAATTACCTTTATGCTTATCATCGCTCTTATGACAATCGTTACATAACAAAGGCAGCTTTTCCTTCATTCCATTCTTATGGCAGGTTTGGCATTTAGCCGCTTTATGCTTATCGCGCAGCGGAAACTTAGTATCGTCATGGTCAAAACCCGGCGTGCTAGACCAGCTCTTTTCAACGTGACACTTCTCACAGCGATCACCCAAAGTACCCTCGTGTTTGTCATCACTCTTATGGCAGGAAATACAACTAGTTGGCAACTTCAGAGAGGCCGCTGTTGGCTTGTGACAGCTTTCGCACTTGGCTGACAGATGTTTGCCACGCAAGGTATATTTAGTATTCTTGCCATGATCAAAAGTGGTGTCTTTCCAGTCTTTTGCCGTATGGCAACTAGCACATTTACTGCCAAACAAGCCTTTATGTTTATCGTCTTTTTTATGGCATGAGTAACAATCTTTTGCTGCTTCGCGGTACTTCTTGCTTTGGTGGCAATCAGTACACTTCACATCGATATGTTTACCTTCAAGCGCAAACTTGGACTTATTGTGATCAAACTTGTCTTTAGTATCTTTCCAATCTTTTTCTGCGTGGCAATTTTCACAAGAGGTGCCTAAGGTACCTTCATGCTTGTCATCCTTTTTATGGCAGGCATTACAGGTATTGGGTGCATCGCGGTATTTAACTTTCGGCTTATGACAATCCTTACATCCGGTTTTAGCGTCCGCATGTGCACCTTTGAGCTCAAAATCGGTTTGTGAGTGCTTAAAGGTTTTTTCATCAATAGGTGCGATTTGCGCTGCGCGGCCTTTATGTTCGGTATGGCATTCGGTGCAATCGCGACCTTCCTTCAAATGACCATGAAAGCCCGTCTTTTGCGTCACATCTTTAGTAATGTCTTTATGACAATCTTTACAGAGTTGGTTCTGCCCTTCTTTATCAAAGCGTTTATGGCACTTCTGGCAACTATCTTCCCATTTTGCATGTCCTTGAATCACCTTGCCTGGCATCATCACGGACTCAAGCGTATCTGCCCTTGCTGTCAGTGACAGTGAGAGAATCAGGATTAGAAAAGTAAAAAAGCGTAACATTAACGATTGGCCAATCAGTACATATGTACCCAAATAACATGGAAAATTGCAGTCGCAACCATCATGTACATAAACGGTAAATGCAAAACATGCCATGCGGAAAATATCTGCTCAAACTTTTTAAACTGGGCAACAGTCTGTATTTGCAACAAATATTCACCCACTAACTGAGTGGCCTCTTTTGCAATAGCTGATGCACTGCCCCTGACGCTACTCGCCAGCACCTCATGAATATTAGCGTGGCAACGCCGCACAAGTAGCATGCGCCGTATATCAAAACTAAGAAAAAACCAAATTCCTGCAATAAAGCCGCGCTGACCCTCTAAAGCTTCATGCTCAAAAGCATCAATCCACTCTTGCACTTTTGGAAAAAAATGCAAACGAGATTTCACATCTCCAGTACTGCCAGCCAATTCTTCTCGCGCACTCTTCAGTGTTGAGCGGCTGCCATATAAACCCTTATGAATACGCGTATACACAAAACGGCCAACCAAACCGCTGCCAGCCACCAACAACATACAGTAAAGTGCAACCGCAGCATTCACAGAACCTGTACGAAATGTAGTATGAAATATCACCAGAGTCGGCCCCAGCACGCCAAGAATCATATGAATACGAAACCAGTGCTTGAGCTTACCCAAGCCTTGCATAAACTTAAGATGCTTACGCAATGAGTAAAGCAACAAAGTCAGCATCATTAAGCCACCAGCCAAGCCTAGGTTATAACCCAAACCAATACCGGATTTATAGTAATGTCCATGGGCGACTTTCCAGCCTAACCATATAACGACCGTCAATAAAGTCGACATCATTATCCGATTTAATAAAACGCCTATCTTGCTTAACACTGCATTTCCTTTTCACTCATCGCTTTAATCAAGCCGTTTACCAGAGGATTGTAATTATAATACTTCACATAAAATTTGACGTGTGAAATTTTCACACATATTATGCCTGAATATTATTCGACATTGATAGGTGTCGCATTCAACCGCAACAATAAATACGTTAAACACACAAAATATCAATCAACACAATGACACCATCTGTAACCTTACTCATTTACATCACACCACTACTCGTAATTCTGGTGATTTACTCCCTGCGCCAAAAAAGCATAGACAGGCGTGGGCACGCGCGCTTAAATGAAGCTAAAGAGGCTGGTTTAACCGAACCAGCTTCTCTGCATCCAGCCATAGACTTGAGCCTCTGTTGTGGTTCTGGGGCTTGTGTAAGAGCCTGTCCAGAAAGAGCATTGAGCCTAATTAACGGTAAAGCAGTGCTAACTGATCCTGCACACTGTATTGGTCATGGCGCTTGTCTGGAAGCTTGTCCTGTCGAGGCTATCAAGCTGGTATTCGGCACAGAAAAACGCGGCATGGATATTCCCTACGTTTCCCCCAGCTTTGAAACCAATGTACCGAATATTTTTATCGCAGGAGAACTAGGTGGTATGGGCTTGATTCGCAAAGCCGCCGTGCAAGGCAAACAAGCGATTGACTCCATCGTTAAAAAGAAAAATGCAGGTAAAGAATTAGACGTAGTCATTATTGGTGCTGGTCCAGCAGGACTTTCTGCATCACTCTCAGCTATAGAGCAGAAGCTTAATTACGTCACCATAGAGCAGGAAGAGTCATTAGGCGGTGCGATCTACAAGTACCCACGCAATAAAGTGGCGATGACACAACCTGTAGTTCTGCCCATTGTAGGTAAGGTTGAAATGTATGACATCAGCAAAGAAGAATTACTTGGATTCTGGCTACGCATACTTGATGAGCATAAGCTCAATGTGAAATTTCAAGAGCGCATGGAAATGATTACCAAAACAGAAAATGGCTTTGAAGTTAAAACCTCTAAAGCCACCTACCAAACAGCCAATGTGCTGCTTGCAATTGGCCGTATGGGTACGCCACGCAAACTGGGCGTCGCCGGAGAAGAGCAATCCAAAGTAGTCTATCGCCTGATAGACCCAGAACAGTATCGAGAACAACATGTACTTGTTGTGGGTGGTGGCGATAGTGCGCTGGAAGCCGCCATCACTATTTCAGAACAGCCCGGTACGACTGTGACGCTTTCTTACCGTAGCGAGTCTTTTGGTCGAGTCAAAGGTAAGAATCGTGATAAGTTACAGCAAGCTGAAGCCGCCAAAAGATTAACCGTACTGCTTAAATCCAATGTGATGGAAATACAAGCAGACACTGTCAGCATAGAGTTAGCCAGCAAAGAAGTGATAGAGATTCCGAACATGGCAGTGATTGTTTGTGCTGGAGGCGTACTGCCGACACCATTTTTGAAAGAGATTGGCGTCATGGTAGAAACCCATTACGGCACAGCGCAACCCGTCTGATAGAAACAATTACACCCAATTTAAACAGCAGCTTAAGATAACACCTATGGAAAAACTTAGTCTCATGAAAATCATCAACTTAATCGCTATCTGTTTACTTAGTATTTCGATGCATGTTTATGCTGACACGCCGGGTGAAATAAAAGTAGGTGCAACACTTCCTCCAGCAACACTACATGCGCTAACGGGAAAATCCGGCAAATTTACAGACTTCCGTGGCAAGCCACTCATCATAAATGTTTGGGCAAGCTGGTGCGGCCCTTGCCGCGCTGAAATGAGCTCACTGGAAAACATTTCACGCCGCTTTGGTGGCAAACAACTCAACATCATCGGCATTTCAACCGACGATGATGCTTATGCGGCCAAATCTTTCGTCAAAGAAGCAAAACTTAGTTTTAGCAACTACATTGATAACAATGTAATTCTGGAATACATGCTGGGAGCAAATACGATTCCATTAACCATCTTAGTGGATGCTCATGGTCGCGTATTGCAAAAAATCCGCGGCTCACAAGTAT
>DAIDAH010000069.1 GCA_027310735.1 Methylotenera sp.
GTGTGTATTTAAGTCTTTTAGCGTTACTTGCCAGCGACCATTATCGAGTTGTTTCAGGTTTTTTACTTCGGTATTCAGTGACAGTTGAAAATTGTTATGAGTTTCTAAATGCTTTACTAAATGGCGCGTTAATGCGCCAAAGTTAACATCGCTACCATAGCTGACACGCGTGGCAGCCACTTTCTGATTAGCTTCACGTTGCTGCATGATCAGTGGCATCCAAGTTTTCAACTGGCTTGCATCTTCGCTGAATTCCATGTCAGAAAACAAGTGGTGGGCTTTAAGTTGTGCGTGGCGTTTGCGAAGAAAATCCACATCGGTATCTCCCCACACAAAGCTTAAGTGCGGCGTGGCATTGATGAAGTTTTGTGGCGCAGGCAGCGTGTTGTTTTCAACTAGTGATGACCAGAATTGTAACGAGACTTCAAATGAGGCATTAATAGCTAATGCGCGTTTGATGTCAATGCTGCCATCAGTGTCCATCGGCGTGTAGTTAAGTTCACAATAGCCCGCATGACCTGTGCCAGCATTGTTCCATGCATCAGTACTCTCAGCAGCAACATTTGAGAGGCGCTCAACCATCATCATGTTCAGTGATGGGTCTAGTTCTGATAGGAGTGATGCGAGCGTGGCGCTCATGGCGCCGCTGCCTACTAAAAGTACGTCTATTTTATTTTCGGTCATGGGAGTAGGGTAAATGGTAAAGCTTATCGTGAGAGCGTAAAGGCTTTTTTAATATCTGCTTCTGCAAGCATTCTGTTGCCAATTTGTCCGCAAACCAGATCGCATAGCTCGTAAACACTAGGGTCAGCAATGCTGTAATACACATTCGTGCCGCGTGACTCACGTTTTACCAAGCCGCATTGGGCGAGTAAGGAGAGATGTTTAGAAACGTTGGCTTGTGTGCCACCAGATATTTCAGTCAGCTGGCTGACGTTTTTTTCTCCATCCTGAAGTGCATTCAGTACTTTTAAACGCATGGGTTCTGCGAGCGCTTTAAAGTAATTGGCTACATACTGTAGCGCATGATCATCAAGCTTGCTCATACTGTAAATTCCATTAATGATTTATAGGTACTATTAAACAATCATATTATTGTCATTTTGTGCAAATGGAGTAATCTTTAACTTCACATAAGTCAGTAAAGATATACACGTTGCTCGCTTCTGAAAAGATTTAGAAGTGTGTTTTGCGAATTATACACAACAATTAAAATATTGACTGTATAGCTATATAGTAATATAGTGATTCTAATGTTGCAATTGTTTAAGTATGCATGTTTAAAGTGAAACTTTGACTCTAAACGGTATGTGTAACTTAGTTAGTTGCAAGTAATCAACAACACGCAACTAAGATTAAGACAACTGGGATTAAGGAGTATGCGCTTGACTAAATCATCTCACTGGACACTTGTACTGATAGCAACAATTTTCATCTCAACTTTGGCAAGAGCCGATGGCTTGGCGACAGCTGTGGTTACGCAGTCAGGCAGCGCAACTATATTTACTGCGGAAGGCACTATTGAAGCTGTGCAAAGCAGTGTAATTGCACCACAAGTTTCAGGCAGCGTGATGGCCTTGCCAGTAAAAGTAGGCGATCATGTTAAGGCTGGCCAATTGTTGGCACGGATTGATACACGCCTAGCGACGCAGCAGGCAATGAGCAGTCAGGCGCAGGTTTCAGCGGCGCAGGCACAAATGTCTGCAGCGAAGAATGAGTATGAGCGCAAGCGCCGATTGTATGCGCAGCAGTATATTAGTCAGGCAGCATTAGAGCGTGCCGAGTCGGACTACAAAACAGCTGTAGCACAAACTAAAGCGCAGCTAGCGCAAACTGGTGTATCTAACGTACAGACAGGCTTACATACTATCAATGCGCCTTATACTGGCGTGATTGCAGATGTGATGGCTGAAGTGGGTGATATGGCGATGCCGGGAAAGCCATTGCTATCAGTTTATAACCCAAACGTGTTACGTGCCGTCATCAATGTGCCACAAAGTCAGTTGGCAGGCCTTAAGCATGGTGAAAATGTTACTGTGCTTATTTCTGCTGCGAATGAGGCTGAGCGTAGCTTAATCAGTACCCAAATGACGATATTGCCAACAGCGGATTCAGTGAGCAATATGGTTAAAGTACGTTTGACATTACCTCAAGGGCTGACGAGTATTACACCCGGCATGTTTGTCCGTGCAGCGTTACCGATAAGTGTTGCCCAAGGGCAAGAACAGGAACAGCTTCAAATACCAGCTAAAGCTGTCGTCAGACGCAGTGAATTAGTGGCAGTGTACGTGGTGGACAGTCAAGGTCGCCCAAGCTTGAGACAGGTTAGATTGGGGCGACAAAGTGGCGAAAACGTTGAAGTGTTCGCTGGATTGCAGGCCGGTGAGAAAGTAGCGCTAGACCCGATTGCTGCGGCTAACATCAAGTAGGAACTTCCTGTGACTATCATTGATAACGAAAAATTAGGGATCTCTGGGCGTATTGCCAGATATTTCCAATCTGCGCAAATCACACCTCTACTTGCAATGTTAGCCTTATTGCTTGGCTTATTTGCAGTGCTGGTCACGCCACGTGAGGAAGAACCACAGATTGATGTGACGATGGCGAATGTGATGATTCCATTTCCGGGCGCATCCGCTAAAAATGTAGAGCAAATGGTGTCGGTACCTGCAGAGCAGGTGCTGTCGCAAATCGCAGACATAGAGCATGTTACTTCAGTGTCACGTCCGGGTATGTCTATCATTACCGTGCAGTTTAAAGTTGGACTGCCCCGCACTGAAGCATTAGTGCGCCTCTATAATACGATCCAATCCAATCAGGATTGGCTACCAAAAAATCTCGGTGTGGGTGATCCCATTATCAAGCCTAAAGGCATCGATGATGTGCCTATCTTAACCGCTACTTTATATACAAAAAATAACCAGCAGGGTGCTTATGAGTTAGAGCGGATTGCCCATGCGCTAGAGTCTGAAATCAAGCATGTAAAAGGTACGCGTGAGGTGGTTACCTTAGGTGGCCCGGGGCGTGCAGTTAATATTGAGATTGATCCACAACGCATGGCTGCAGCCAATATTACTGTGACAGATATGCGCCGTGCACTGCAATCAGCTAACCTAGGTGCCCCGTTGGGTGAAGTGATTAGTGCTAATCAGGCTATTGCGGTAGAGGTCGGCAATTACTTTAGTGATGCCAAAGATATTGCCGAGTTGGTGGTTGGCCTACATGACGGACATCCTGTTTATTTAGGTGAGGTAGCAAAAGTCATCGATGGGCCGCCTCCAGCAGAGCGTTACGTTTGGTATGGCGAAGCTGGCAAAGACAAAGCCTCTGTAGTGGTTGAATACCCTGCGGTAACAATTAGTGTCACCAAAAAACCGGGTCAGAATGCTGTGGCGGTGGCGGATGCAGTCATCAAGCAGATTGATGGTTTAAAAAATGTGCTAATACCATCTGATGTTGACGTAAAAATTACCAGAAACTACGGTGAAACCGCCAATGAAAAAGCACAAAAGTTGATTCATAAGCTGATTTTTGCAACTTCGGCAGTAGTATTGCTAGTATTTATTGCATTGGGTCGCCGTGAAGCCGCCATTGTTGGTACAGCGGTCATTCTCACGCTAACCGCTACCTTGTTTGCTTCATGGGCTTGGGGTTTTACGTTGAACCGCGTTTCCTTGTTTGCCTTGATTTTTTCAATTGGAATTTTGGTGGATGATGCCATTGTGGTGGTTGAAAATATCCATCGCCACATGAAGCTTAAACCCAATGCGACGCTAACTGAGCTTATTCCCGGCGCGGTAGACGAAGTGGGCGGTCCGACTATTCTGGCAACACTGACTGTGATAGCCGCATTATTGCCGATGGCCTTTGTGAGCGGCTTGATGGGGCCGTACATGAGCCCGATTCCTATTAACGCCAGTATGGGTATGCTCATTTCACTGGCGGTGGCATTCGTGATCACGCCTTGGTTGTCACGTATCTGGTTGCGTCATGCGCCGCACGAGGATGCATTAACTAAGAAAATAGCACCTGTGTTTACGCGTATTTTTAATCCGTTTTTAAGCGAAACTAAAGGTAAAAGTAATCGACGTAAACTGAGCTTGGCAGTTTTGGGTTTGATTGTGCTGTCACTGGCACTGCCGGTTACCAAACTGGTGGTGATGAAGATGCTACCATTCGATAACAAATCCGAGTTTCAAGTAGTGGTAGATATGCCAGCAGGCACGCCGCCAGAAACAACTGCCAGCGTATTGCATGCAATGACGGCTTATCTATCAACCGTGCCGGAAGTCACAAACTATCAGGCTTATGTTGGTCTCTCAGCGCCTATTAATTTCAATGGATTGGTGCGCCAGTATTACCTACGCAGCGGTGGCGAGCTTGGCGATATTCAGGTGAATCTGGTAGACAAACAACATCGTAGCGATAAGAGTCACACGATTGCGAGTCGTGTCCGACCTGAATTGCAAAAAATAGCACATGCAATGGGCGCTAAAGTAAAGGTGGTTGAAGTGCCGCCTGGGCCACCAGTGATTTCGCCAATAGTGGCTGAAGTTTATGGCCCTGATGATGCTGACCGATTGAAGTTAGCCAGACAGGTACATCAGATCTTTGATCATACAGAAGGCATTGTTGATACAGACGATAGCGGCATTGCTGATGCCAGAAAAATTGAGTTGGTAGTTGATAAGAAAAAAGCCGCGTTGCTTGGTATCACACAAGCTGCAATCGTGAGTACCTTGCGCACAGGACTGGCTGGTGAGGATGTGACTTATTTGCACGATGCTAGCAAATACCCGGCTGGAACACGATTACGTCTACCTGTTTCTGCACAAGGTGATATTGAGTCACTACTCAAGCTGTCAGTATCTACCCCAGCAGGAAAACTGGTGCCGATACGTGAGTTGGTCGTGATTGAAAACAGCTTGCGAGAGCAGCCGATTTTCCATAAAGACCTATTGCCAGTGAATTATGTGGTAGCTGATATGGCTGGTAAGCTGGATAGTCCACTGTATGGCATGTTTGGTATGCGCTCTGCTGTGGCTGACATCCCTGTGCCCGGCGGTGGAAAGCTAGGTGAGTTTTTCATTCAACAGCCCGATGATAACCAGCGTGGCTATGCCATCAAATGGGATGGTGAATGGCAAATCACCTATGAAACTTTCCGTGATATGGGGGCTGCTTATGCTGTAGGCTTGATATTGATCTATCTGTTGGTGGTTGCACAGTTTGGCTCATATTTAACGCCGCTTATTATCATGGCACCCATACCGCTGACCATTATAGGCGTGATGCCAGGGCATGCTTTGCTTGGTGCACAATATACCGCTACGTCTATGATCGGCATGATCGCCTTGGCGGGGATTATTGTACGTAACTCCATTTTGTTAGTTGATTTTATTAACTTGGAAGTGGCAGCAGGTAAGCCGTTTAAAGATGCTGTGGTTAACTCGGCCATAACCCGTGCGCAGCCTATTGTACTGACCGCACTCTCGGCTATGTTGGGCGCTTTCTTTATTCTGGATGATCCAATTTTCAACGGCTTGGCAATTTCGCTCATCTTCGGCATTTTCGTATCGACACTGCTGACTTTGATTGTGATTCCGTTGCTGTATTTTGTAGCCTACAAAAATAAATTTAATTAAACATTTTTTAGGAGAATTATTATCATGACTTCATGGAAATTAGTACGTGTAATCGCTGGCTTTTTCATTCTGTTATCACTCGCTTTGGGTATGCCTGAAAGCCCAATATTTGTGAGTAAGTATTGGTTGTTTTTTACCGCCTTTGTTGGTGTTAACTTATTGCAAAGCGGCTTCACAGGTTGGTGTCTGATGGAAAATATCTTACGCAAACTTGGTGTGAAATCTGGTTGCTAACGCTACATATTGTTAAATACAAGCCTGATCAAGAGCTCATTGAGAAAATAGCATGCATTTAAAACAACTTTCTATTGCTTTGTTACTGGCTCTGTCAGCAAATTCAGTCCATGCGATGGATTTGCTCGACGCTTGGCGTGCAGCTCAGTCCAAAGACCCTCAATTTAGCGCTGCACGTGCCGGCGCAGAGGCTGGTAAGAAAAAGATTGACCAAGCTAAGGCTCTTGGCTTGCCGCAGGTTACCGCTACAGCGGGTACCGGTGCTGTGAATAGTTACAACAAAATTACGAATGCACAATTTTCAGCCCCCGGACTTGGCAGTGCTGGTGGTGCGGCATTTAAAACGCAGACGGATTTGGGAGTTGATTTGCGTTGGCAAGTAAGTGCTGAGCAGCCTTTATACAATGCTGAGCGAGCATCTACAGCACGCCAGTTGAATAAGCAGGCACAATTGGCTGATGTGAAATTTAGTGTTGATGCGCAACAATTAATTCTTCGAGTGGCAAAAGCCTATTTTGACGTATTGCTGGCTGAGGACACGCTTGCATCTGTCAAGAAACAGCGTGCTGCAGTGGCGCAGGCATTAGCCGTTGCGAAAGGGCGCTTTAAAGAAGGTGATGTGGCGATTATCGATACGCATGAAGCGCAAGCCCGTGATGATGCCCTTGTTTCGCAAGAGATGGAGGCGGATAGCAATTACCAGCTTGCACAGTCTGTATTGATGGATTTAACCGGCGGTAACGCAGATAGCCCGCTAGCGCGTCCTTCAGAACAGGCTAATTTTCAGCAATTGAACAGCGGCGAATTAAATGACTGGTTAACGCTTGCACAGAGCAATAGTCCGTATCTTCATCTGCAGCAGATAAAGCAAGGTATCACTCATGATGAAATTGACAAGCATAAGTCTTTAACTGCACCAGTACTGAATCTGGTCGCACAAGCTGGAGGTGAAGAGCTTGCTGGGGTTAGTGGTGCAAACTCTGAGCTGAGTAATCATTCGGTAAGTGTAGGTGTGCAACTTACCATTCCATTGTTCACTGGCGGCATGCGTAATGCTAAGTATGAAGAGGCTGTAGCTTTGGATACACAAGCCAAAGATGAAACTGAAGTCATGCGTCAACGAGCTGGGCAGGAGGCTCGTTCGGCTTGGATGGGCGTTACTGTTGGAAAGAGTAAAGTGAAAGCACTTGAACAGGCGCTAACTTCGTCTAAAGTGAAACTGGATGCAACTGAGTTGGGGCGTGAGGTTGGTGATAGAACGACATTGGATGTACTCAATGCGGAGCAGGATTATTACAATACGAGAACGGAGTTGTTTCGCGTACGCTACCAAACATTGTTATCATTTCTGAGCCTTGCTGCGACAGCTGGTACCTTGGATGAGAAACACCTTGCAGATGTAAATGCCATTTTAAAATAGTCAGTGAGAGTGAGTTAAGTGATACTTTAGTTGGTTTGATATTAATAACGAGTCAATTCTTTGAGAAGGACAACACATGGCACATATCGTGATAATGGGCGCAGGTATTGGCGGAATGCCAACTGCATATGAACTGAAAGCAAAGTTAGGAAATAATCACCAGATCACCGTGGTCAATACGGTCGATTATTTTCAGTTTGTGCCATCTAATCCTTGGTTGGCTGTTGGCTGGAGTAAACGTGAGAAGATCACTTTTCCAATACGACCTTATCTAGAAAGAAAAGGTATCAACTTTGTTGCTCAGCCCGTGACTAAGATTGATGCGGATCAGAACACCTTGCAATTGGCCAATGGTCAAAATCTGAATTACGATTATCTGGTGATTACCACAGGGCCAAAACTTTCGTTTGATGAAGTGCCTGGATCAGGCCCTCATGGCGGTCATACGCACTCCATCTGTACAGTAGATCACGCAGAAAAAACATGGGAAGCCTATCAAGAGTTGCTTGAAGAGCCTGGCCCTGTAATTATTGGGGCAATGCCTGGTGCAAGTTGTTTTGGCCCAGCTTATGAATTTACATTTATTGTGAATACGGATCTGCGCAAAAAGAAAATTCGCAATAAAGTGCCGATTACATATGTGACCAGTGAACCCTACATCGGTCACCTAGGCTTGGGCGGTGTTGGTGACTCTAAAGGTATGCTGGAATCAGAATATCGCAATAATGATATTAAGTGGATTACCAATGCCAAAGTCACCAAAGTCGAGGCAGGAAAGATGTTTGTTGCAGAGCACGATATGCAGGGCAACCTTTTGAAAGAGCACGAATTGCCGTTCAAATTCTCAATGATGTTGCCTGCATTTAAAGGCGTCGATCCTGTTGCTGCGGTCGAGGGTTTATGTAATCCGAGAGGCTTTGTGTTGATTGATGAGCATCAGCGTAGTAAAAAATACCGTAATATCTTTTCCGCGGGTGTTTGTGTTGCAATTCCGCCAGTTGAAGTCACGCCAATCCCAACTGGTGCACCTAAAACTGGTTACATGATTGAATCAATGGTCACAGCTATTGCACATAACATAGAAGCCGACCTGACTGGAAAAGTCGCCGATGCCAAAGGAACCTGGAATGCTATCTGTCTGGCGGATATGGGTAACACTGCGGCTGTATTTGTCGCATTGCCGCAGATTCCACCGCGCAATGTGAATTGGATTAAAAAAGGTAGGTGGGTGCACTGGGCAAAAATAGCCTTTGAAAAGTACTTCATTTATAAAATGAAAAAAGGTAATACTGAACCAGTCTATGAAAAATATGTGCTCAAGGCGATGGGCATAGAAAAGCTGGATTAGTTGACTGGATTGGTTTTGTCTTTTTGTTTGTAGCTACTTCACTGTGCCAGTTTAATTAAACTGGCACAGTCATTTTGTGTGATGTATATTGTTATTTGTTAATAAACTTTAGATACAGATGTTGATATGTTGAAAGCGCAATTTCTATGGAACAAATAGCACACTTGGAAGATGAAGAACCGTTTGTTGTTCACAATATCAAGGAAGTGATTCAGATTCTGACTGATCTCGCTAAGCAAAGAACGATGCTTAAAGTGTCATTTAATGCGGGTAGTGACGTTTACCTGACAACTGTAATTAAAGTTGATGTTGAGAACCAAGCTGTGTATCTGGACGTTGGTCAGGATGAGATATTTAACAGCAGATTGTTAGCGAGTCGTTACGTGCTTTTCTCTAAAGAGAGTGGCATTCGCATCAGGTGGGCAAGTGACAGTATTTCTATGGTCACTTTGGCAGATGGTCCAGCGATTAAAATTGCGATACCTGAAAGCCTGGTGCGACTGCAGCGTCGTGATTTTTTTCGGTTAGCGACGCCTGCGGCTAATCCCGTAATTTGCCAAATTCCTGTTATTGATGAAACTTATCCTGCCTTTAACAGGACATTAGAACTTGTACTTGCTGACATTGGCCTTGGAGGGGTTGGATTGGTTGCATATGACCCTTTAGATTCAGCGTTAGTCGTGGGTGCAAGCTTTAATGAATGCCAAATTGACTTGCCTGATGTCGGGATTGTTAGTTTGACGTTGCAAGTGAGAAGCGTGATTCCAAGTCCCGTAAAAGATGGTATGACCAAATATCGGATTGGTCTTCTATACGTTAAGCCGACACCTAGAGTTGAGGCCTTGGTTCATCGTTATACTTTCAATTTAGAGCGTGAGTTTTGCAGTCGCAATTGGAATCATTGATGTTTAATGGTGTGCTCTAAATGAATTCAGAGCATTTAAATCAGGAGGCTTTGCAACGTTTGGTTACGCTAGCAATGCCTTATGGTAAATATAAAGGTCGCCTCATTGCAGACCTGCCGGGTCAATATCTCAACTGGTTTGCACGAGAAGGATTTCCTTCAGGTGAGTTAGGTCGGTTATTGGCGCTGATGCAAGAGCTTGATCATAATGGATTATCTCCACTGCTTGATCCATTACGAAATGGGCATATCAGATAAGTCATAAACTTATTCTTCTTTAGCTAACGCACGACGGTACTCTTCCAGCTTTTCCTCGTAATTTTCAGCTACGCCATAATCTAAAAAATGCACATAACGGCTATGTGTGCCTAGTATCTTTCGAGCATGTTTGATTGGGCAAAAATATTGTTCTGTTCTCGCCACAATTTCGCTGATATAAGCGACCATGCCACTGCCGTAAGCACAATAAGTGCAGTGAAACTTCTCAATCCAATTTAGATAATTAAGCTGCTGACGATCAAAGATAATGTAGTCGCCACGACGAACTTTTTTGATGCCATAAATTGGAAAGCAAGTGAGTTGGTAAAGGCTGATGAAAAAATCCGTCACCAGTAATGGAATAATCATGGAATAAATAATAGGGCCGGTAATCAGGTTCTGTGGGCGGTTAGTGACTAGCCAGCGGAAGAAGTTGGTTTTCAGGCGTCTATGGGTTTCCTGCATGGATTTTTCAAATTCCACACGCTTGCCCTTAATTTGAAAAAATATGCTGGAGGGTTGCTCGCTTAATGCCGTACGAAGCTCGTCTTCTAGTGTTGTTATTTGTGTAAGTAGCTGCTGAATACGGTCATTCATATTGATTCCAATAACTATTTTTATGATGCAAGTATAGTCCTAATGTGCGCCATATCAGATGAAAACTTCATTCAGCAATTGCCTTGTTTTTCATTCGAAATGACATCGGTATATTATGCAGAAATTTTCAGGAAGGCATTGAAAATAAACTATACTAATCTGTATACTATGCCCATCGTATTTATGTGTGGTTTGAGAAGGGAAACTTTGATGAGATATCAACTAAAGCATGCCTGTTTAAAAAGTGTAGTGTTACTTAGTTGCCTTGCAATAACGGCTTGCGCAGGTTTGTCTTCCAAGTATGCCGGCACTAAATCAGGTGCAGTAGATAAGGAGTGGCCGAGTTTTGGTCGTGATTATACGAATCAACATATATCACCACTAACGCAAATCAATCCACAAAACGTTAAGGATTTAAAGCTTGCGTGGCAATTTAAAAGTGGGGTAGCAGCGAGCTTTCAGGCAACGCCTATTGTAACTAATGGTGTGATGTATGTGGCCTTGCCATATAACCATGTTGTTGCGCTGGATGCTAAAACAGGTCAAGAACTTTGGCGTTATAAACATGTGCGCAGAGCTCATTGGAAAATGTGTTGTGGGCCTGCAAACAGAGGTGTTGCAGTAAGTGATGGCAAAGTATTTATTGGCACTGTTGATGCGCGCTTAATTGCACTGGATGCAAAGAATGGCGCTAAAGTTTGGGATATTGATGTGGCGGATGATACTGCGCTTACTGAAAATACAAGCTCGTTAAGTAGGGCTGATGTAAAAAGTCAGAAAGATGCATACGGTGGCACTGGCGTGGGTATTTCGATGGCACCAGTGGTGTATCACGGTAAGGTGATTGTAGGTATCACTGGTGTTGGCTTTGGCTTGCATTTGGATACGCCAAGAGCGGATGCCCCACTTGGTGCCGTGGTTGGTGTCGATGGTCGCTATGGTCGCCCGGGGTTTTTGGCGGCTTTTGATGTGAATAACGGAAAACGTGTTTGGAAGTTTGATACGATTCCCGTGCAGGGGTGGGAG
>DAIDAH010000006.1 GCA_027310735.1 Methylotenera sp.
CTAGATGGGGTGGCGAGGAGTTTTTGATACTGCTTTCTGAAACTAAGCTTGAAGCTGCCATTATTATGGCGGAGCGCTTGCGGGTAGCTATATCTGAAATCAACTTACCCTCAGGAAATAACCACATTACCCTCACAGCCAGTTTTGGTGTGGCTTATATGGATCAGCATGCAACACTGGATGCCCTGATCTCTGAAGCCGATGGATATCTTTATCAATCTAAAGCAAAGGGTAGGAACTTAATAAGCTCAAAATTAGGCTGAATCAATATCAGCTTTTAGCTGACTTTTGCCCAATAGCTTATCAAGTTGTTGCCATAAACCAGATGGTTGGAAATACATATCAACATAATTGAATAAGTTTAAATCAGGCAAGCTTTTGGAGAGATCAATCCTAAAGTATGAGATCCCCAATATTTTTTTCTGGTATTTAGGCCTTAACGCTTTAAAACTTAATCAATACTATTTTTTAAGGGTGATTTTGCCATTGCTAGGAAATTAATTTTTTTCAGCTATAATTAAATCAGGATTGATTGGGAATCATTCCTATTATCAAGTGATTGCTAGTAGCCTTAGGTTGCTTGATTTGTCCGTATAAGCGATATATCCAATACGAAGGATCTTGTGATGAGCAATGATGCTGGTGATATAGAACGTGCAAACCACCGCTTCCGTCAGGTCGTAGAAGCCGCGCCGAATGCCATGGTGATGGTTGATAAATCTGGCGCTATAGAAATGGTGAATACGCAGACCGAAAAAATTTTCGGTTATAGTCGAGCTGAACTTCTAGGGCAAACCATTGATATTCTTTTGCCGGAACGATTCCGGCATCAACATCCTGATCATCGAGCCTCATTCTTTTCTGATCTTAGCCCGCGCGCTATGGGTGCCGGACGTGATTTATATGGTCGCCGCAAGGATGGCAGTGAGTTCCCTGTAGAAATTGGACTCAATCCTATTGAAACTGAAGATGGTATCAAGGTGCTGTCAGCAATTACTGATATCTCCGCACGTAAACGGATGGAAGAGCGCTTCCGCCAAGTGGTGGAAGCTGCACCCAATGCCATGGTGATGGTTGATAAATCAGGCACCATTGAAATGGTGAATACGCAGGCGGAAAATATTTTTGGATACAGTCGCGCGGAGCTGCTAGGCAATTCTGTTGACATGTTATTGCCAGCACGATTCAGTCATCAACATCCACAGCATCGAGCTTCTTTTTTTTCAGACCTTGCGCCACGCGCTATGGGGGCTGGCCGTGATTTATTTGGTCGCCGTAAAGATGGCAGTGAGTTTCCGGTAGAGGTTGGCCTTAATCCAATCGAAACGGAGGATGGCACTAAAGTGCTGTCTGCGATTACCGATATTTCAGCGCGCATCAAAGCCAGTGAGCATCTTGCTGAGCATCGTGATGAGCTGGAGCGTAGCAATAAAGAGTTAGCTACTTTTGCCTACGTTGCTTCACACGATCTTAAATCACCCTTAAGGGGCATATTCCAGATTTCGCAATGGATAGAAGAAGACCTCAATAATGGCGACACTGCCGCAATCCCAAGCCATATGAACATGTTGCGTGGGCGTCTGCGTCGTATGGAGAATTTGCTGGATGACCTGCTCGCTTACTCTCGTGCGGGTCGGTTAGAAGGCGGAATGAGTCAAGTTGATCTGGGCTTTCTTGCTAAAAGTATTTTTGAGATGCAAGCACCTCCCGAGGGTTTTTCCCTTGTTGTTGCCGACGACCTGCCTACGCTTAATACACTGGCTACGCCTTTGGAGCAAGTACTCCGCAATCTGTTTACAAATGCAATTAAGCACCACGATCATCAAGGCGGGTGTATCAAACTTGAGTCTACACTTACCAATAAAAACTATTATGAGTTTAGTGTAAGTGATGATGGACCGGGTATTCCGCCTGAGTATCATGAACGCGTCTTTATTATGTTTCAAACATTACGCCCGCGTGATGAAGTTGAAGGTAGTGGCATGGGACTCGCCTTAGTGAAGAAAATTGTGGAAACCTATGGCGGCAGTATCCGCATTGAGTCGGATGGTATGCGAGGCACCAGTATTCGTTTTACCTGGCCGATTAAGATTGAGGGAAGGGTCACTAATGCAAGTTCTTCATAAGCAAAACTACAAAGAAGTTACATTGTTCATTGTCGATGATGACGATATTGATGCCATAGCCCTTGAGCGCGCATTACGTAAACTTCGATTGTTAAATTCAGTGCATCGCGCTCGCGATGGTAAAGAGGCGTTGGATTTGTTGCGCTCGGGGGCAATTCCCGCACCATATATCATATTGCTCGATCTTAATATGCCACGTATGAATGGTTTGGAGTTTTTGCAAGCACTCCGAGCAGATCCGATGCTGACCCATTCAGTGGTATTTGTTTTGACTACATCAAAATCTGATGAAGATTTGGTTTCAGCATATCGTAAACATGTAGCAGGTTATGTGCTCAAGCAGCATATGGATAGAGATTTTCTTGAAGTGATTGGCTTGATTGAACATTACTGGCGGTTGGTCGAGTTGCCTGTAACAAAGGAGTGAATGATGCGTTTGCTACTAGTTGATGATGATGAATTGGATCGAATGGCAGTTGTGCGTGTATTGCAAAAGCCCAATCTTGTCAGAGATATCGTGCATGCCAATACCGCAGTAAGTGCATTGAAACTTTATGATGAAAGCACGTTTGATGTGGTGCTGCTTGATTATCGTTTGCCAGACATGGAGTGTTTGGATGTGCTCCGTGTACTCACTAAGCATACCAGTAAGCATGCTGCTGTAGTTGTTTTGACAGGCATGGTTGATGATGAGGCTATCGAAAGAGATTGTATTATTGCAGGCGCGCAGGATTTTTTGCTCAAAAAAGAGCTGTCGCAGAGGCATTTGACTAAGGCACTGGTGCATGCTCAAGCGCGAAATGCCCTTAATCAGAAGCTTACGGAAACTTATGAGCGTTTAAAATATTTGGCCGAGTATGACGCTATGACAGGGCTGTCAAATCGTCATTTTTTTGAAGAGCATCTACGTGGGGCAATCGTCCGCGCAAGTCGATTGAATGTTCAGATCGGACTGCTTTTTCTTGATGTTGATAACTTCAAGCTGGTCAATGATAGTTTAGGGCATGATGTAGGTGATCTGTTATTGCAACAAGTTGCTAAACGATTGCTGGGTGTTGTTCGTGAAGGTGATGTTGTATGTCGTCTCGGTGGAGACGAGTTCGCTATCATTGTTCATGACTTGGAGGCGGAAACTTCAATTGGTGTACTTGCACAACGGATTTTGGATGATCTACGTACGCCTGTTATGCTCGGTAAAACGGAACATTTTGTTTCTTGCAGTATTGGCATCGCTACTTATCCAAAATGCGCTGTTACAGCCGATGACATGCTCAAACACGCAGATCTTGCCATGTATCACGTTAAACATGGTGGGAGAAACGGCTTTCATTTCTTCACTGAATCTCTGCAAGAGCAGGTGATGCAGAGGATGATGCTGGAGGATGAGCTTCGCTCTCATCGGCTACAGAGTCAGCTTGTACAGTACTATCAACCGGTAATTAGCGCTAAAACGTTTCAGGTTAGCGGGGCAGAAATGCTAGTGCGCTGGAATCATCCGTTAAGAGGTATTTTGCCGCCAAGTGAATTTCTTGCGGATGTAGAGGAGCTGGGATTTCTTCCCGCCATTGATAGTGAGGGCAGACGTTTGGCATGCCAACAGCTTGCTCGGTGGCGTCAAGATGGGTTGGTGGATAATCAGTTCGTGCTGGCGATTAATGCCAGCGAGCAGTTGTTAAAGCAAGACGATTTATACTTAGCCATTAAAGCGGATATAAATAATGCTGGCTTATCAGGCCATTGCTTATCAATAGAGGTTACTGAAGGCGTACTGGTATCAGACTTCGACAAGACCTCTGCGGTATTGAATCAAATAAAAGCTTTTGGTGTGCAAGTTGCTATTGATGATTTTGGTACGGGCTACTCATCAATGGCATATCTAAAGTGGTTACCAGCTTCCATCTTAAAAGTTGATCGTTCTTTTGTGCAGCATGTACCTGAAAGTGAAGCTGATTGTCGTGTATTAAAAGCTATTATTGTGATGGCAAAGAGTCTGGATTTAATCGTCATTGTCGAGGGAATTGAGACTGCAGTGCAGGCTAATATATGTCGAGAGTATGGTGCTGATTTATTTCAGGGCTATCTGTTTTCCAAGCCATTACCACCAGAAGCGTTCGCTTATTTTATTGAAAATCACAACGCGGAAAATATTACCTTGATGCTTGCTCAAGAGTAATAAGTAAAACAATTCTCAATATTCATGTTGAAGTGCGTTTATCTAAATTCAACGGTTTTTTATATTTCAGTAAAACTGTCAGTTTTCTGTAAGGTTTAATTGTTAAAGTCTTAAGAGATTCTATTTGTACAAATGCAATCTGTTCAAAAAATATTCTATTTATTTCTGGAGATCTATCGTGAAACAAAAAATACTTACGGCTGTTTTATTGGCAATGATGGGTATATCAACATCAGCATTAGCTGATAATCTATTGGACACAATGGAAAATGATGGTGGATTCAAAACTTTGTTATCCGCAATCAAGACAGCTGGAATGGAAGGTACTTTTACTGGTAAAGATAGTATTACGGTATTCGCTCCAACTGATGCTGCTTTTGCAAGTTTGCCTAAAGCAAAACTTAGTAGCTTACTTGCAGATAAAGCTGCACTTAAGAAATTAGTCTCTCTTTTTGTAGTGACAAGTAAAATTACTAAGGCTGATGTCGATGCCGGTAAAGTGAAATCTTTGGAAGGTGAGTACCTATCACTTTCAGTTGCTAATGGAATTAAGATTGATGACGTTCCTGTTGTTGGTAACGGTATTAATGCAGACAATGGTGTTATTCATGCGATGACAGCCGTATTTATGCCAAAATCATAATCCTGCATCCTTGTTGTTAAAATCCGCCTTTTGGCGGATTTTTTTTTGCATGCGAAATTTGAAATTAATCGTTTCCTGTGTAGGTTGGAGTTTTTAATCCATTAAGCACTCTACATGCACAGAAACTTCTAGGTCATGATGCTGGCCGCCAAAAATAACGCCCTTTAGTGGCGTGATGTCACCATAATCCCTGCCCCATCCCAATGTGATGTGCTGTGTGCTGGGAATGATGTTGTTCGTGGGGTCGAAGTCTATCCAGCCCTGTTCTGGCACATAGACTGAAAACCATGCATGCGACGCATCGGCGCCTACTAGCTTAGCTTCACCGGGTGGTGGCAAGGTTTCTATGTAGCCGCTTACATAGCGAGCAGCAAGCCCTTGTGACCGTAGGCAGCCAATGGCGAGGTGTGCAAAATCCTGACACACGCCCCTGCGATGCTCAAGTACTGTGGCTAAGGGTGTGGCGAGGGTTGTGAAGTCCGGATCGAAGGTAAAGTCATGATAGATGCGTTGCATTAAATCGTTGACCGTGTCGGTAATAGATCTGCCGAGTGTGAATGATGGGCGTGCGTAATCAACTAGTTGTGCCGAAGTTTCAATGAGTGGTGAATCCAATGTGTATTGCCGTGCATCGAGCAGTTCAGGGGCATACTGTAAAAATGGCAAGGGTTGCTGCAATAGCATTTCGCGTACTGTTTCCCAGGCGAATCCCTGATAAAAATCAAGCTGTGCAAAATTTTCGGTTAATAGCACTTCGCTGGTTGCCGTGACTGTAAAGGTTTGATGCGGTTGTTGAATCGAAAAATAGGCAACGCGATTACCAAAGAAGTCATCCCTCATGCGGTAGTCCGCTGCGACAGGGGTAATATTGAGTGTTGACGTAATCACCTGTTGGTTAGCGCAGTTGCGCGGCATTAAGTGCGCTTCATTGTAAGATAGCCCAACCGTATCCGTGTAGTCATATTGCGTTGTATGCGTGATTCTGTAGCGCATTCTCAAAAGTCTCGTGTTATGTGAACATTACTATAAACGTCATGCTGGCTTCACAGTGGCGAGTGAGTGCTGTACTTGCCCATGTTGAAAGTAGGTGGCGGTAACGCTGTCCGATAAGGTAACCAACAGGTAATACAGGCGGCTTAATGTCTGGTCAAATTTTTCACGTATAGAGCCATCTGAAGTTTTGATAATGTCATTTAGATTGGTTAAATCAAGCAGGCTACTTGCTTCTAATATCAGTCGCTCTTCCAGACTTAGTTGGGTATTAGTGTGTTTGCTTGGTAATTTGGCAATGTGTTCCTGAATGCGATTCACTTGATAAACCAGTGAACGTGGATTGTTTTTATCCAGCATCAATAATTCAATGAAAGAAGGTAGCTCTATACTGCTGCGATAGTGCTGGCGATAGCAAATAAGGTTGTCGCTGGTATCTAGCAAAGATTCAATCAGAAGATTCTCAGTGCCTTCATCTTGGGCGCTAGAAAAGCTGCTGCGTAATAATGAAATCAGTAATAGCGCACGCTCCAGTCTGCGACCCATATCCAGGAATAGCCAACCATTACCGCGCGTCATGCTTTCCATAATCAGCCCGCTGAATGCGGATAGCGCGGTTATCAGCTTATCCATATGCTCCTGAATGTTCCAGAGAGTGGATTCTGTGAGTTGCTGCGATTCTTCAAGGTGGCGCTTAATTTCATCCATTACGCGCCAAGTGTCGGATGACCATAGATTGCGAACGGCATAACCAGCCTGCAACAAGCAACGTTGATTGTTGGCAATGCTACCCGTTTTTTCTTCATCCAGCATCAATGACAGTAGTTCGCTGTCGGGTGTTTTGAGTAGATCATGCGCACCTTCCTTAATGAACCCAGGGTAGGTGTTCGTCATGCTGGTGAGTCCGCGTAATATAGCGTACAGACTACTTTCGTAATGAGGATTGCTTATATCAGGGTTGATATATAGTTTTTTTACAGTCGTACGCAACAGGCGAATGCTGCCTTCAGTACGTTCGGCATAACGGCCTACCCAGAATAGATTTTCAGCAACACGGCTGGGTAAGATATTGTTGTAATTACCCGCAGAAAGTTTTGAGTGCGTACTCTCCATAGCGGCTGTTTGATGGATGGCACCTGAAATTACCCAAGTATCTTTACTAATGGCACCCATCTGGTTGGACATCGGCAAATCACCTTGTTGTGCTGCACTGCGTGTCAGACTACCCGGCATTAAGCTGTAGCCTCTTGTTTGTGCGGCCATGAAGCAGCGCATAAGTGCCTGACGAGGCTCTAAGCGCCCAGAGACGAGCGTAGGCGCGGTAGAAAAACTTTCATGCTCCTGCCCAACATAAAAAGAGGGATTAGCTCGAATACGGTCACGCCAATAGCTAATTTGTTGCTGATTGAGACTGTTCCCGAACACCGAAGGCATCGAGCCGCGGCAGATGTGCTTAATGACCAGCTTATGCAGATTATCCAGTACGTAATTTAACTCTTTAGGTTGGCCACACCACCATGTGGCGGCAGAAGGTAAACTAAGTTTATGTCCTAGAAAGTGCTCTGCAATCTTGGGTATAAATGGTAATAAACCGGGGCTTTCCAACACGCCGCTCCCTAATGGATTGGCAATGCTGACATTGCCGCGTCTTGCGACCTCAAGCAAGCCTGGCACGCCTAAGCGTGAGTCTTCGCGTAATTCAAGCGGGTCGCAAAAACTGTCATCTACACGGCGCATAATGACATCAACGCGCTGTAATCCATTGAGTGATTTGAGCCAGACGAAGCCGTCACGTACAGTAAGGTCATCACCCTGCACTAAGGGGTAGCCGAGGTGTGAGGCTAGATAAGCATGTTCAAAGAAAGTTTCATTGAATGGCCCTGGTGTGAGCACAACGACTCTTGGTGAATTGGCGTTTTGTGGCGCTATTTGTTGTAGGCCATTACGCAGAGACTGGAAAAAACCATCAAGGCGTAACACGCGCGTATCGCGAAAAATGTTTGGGAACACACGCGACATGGCTAACCGGTTTTCCAGCGCATAACCAGTACCAGAAGGGGCTTGGGTATGGTCACCAATCACCCACATGCGATTATCCGGACCACGAGCCAAGTCTGCGGCATAAAGCGCAAGCTGATGTTTGCCGGGGATTCTGACTTGGTCGCAGGCTCTTAAAAAACCGCTATGGTTAAAAATCAGATCTACAGGCAATAAACCTTTGCGAATTAACTCACGAGACCCATAGAGGTCAGTCAGAATCAGGTTGAGGAGTTCTGCGCGCTCCAATAAGCCAGCTTCAATATTGCTCCATTCTTCATTGGATATCAGTAGCGGAACAGGATCAAGTTGCCAAGGACGGCTACTGCCATCAGGGTCGCCATAAACGTTGTACGTAACACCATTTTCACGTAGCAACTTGAGAATTTCATTTTGACGCAGGCTGATTTCATTCTGACCGAGCTTTTGTAATACCTGTAAAAAATACGCCCAGTGTGGACGTACTTCTCCTGTGCTATCGAGCATCTCGTCAAGCGTGTCAGTTGTAAGTTTGTAGCCAGCCGCATGCTGTAGCCAAATACTACTTTCTGAACTATTTGAGTTTGGATTTGTAATTGACATAATTAATCTAAAAGCCTTGCTGTATTTTATGCTTAAACCTGTACTTGTAGCGAATGAAAGTTGGTGTATAAGCGTTGTGTAACAGCAATATTGGTGCCAATTATTTCACTAAGTTTGTTTTGGTTGGCAGCAAGTTAAACAGGTTGCTAGTATGCTCTTGAAGACGCTATTATTAATACTTTACTTAACAAGCTTCTTTTATGACCTATTGTGTAGGGGTATTACTCGAATCTGGATTGGTGATGGCATCTGATACACGTACCAATGCTGGCGTTGATCAGGTTGCGACCTTTCCTAAAATGACTACTTTTGAGGTTCTTGGTGAGCGTTCAATGGTCATGCTGACCGCTGGCAACCTTGCTGTGACACAGGCTGTATTGCAGCATTTACATAAGGATATTGCCGCAAATGAGGCGGTTAATCTACATAATGTTGCCAATATGTTCGATGCGGCGCGTGTTGTTGGTGCAGCGATTAGAGCCGTGCATCGTGAAGATGCAGAGCATTTGCGACATCACAATACTGACTTTAATATTTCAGTATTGTTTGCAGGGCAAATCGCAGGGGAGCGCCCACGACTTTTTAATGTTTATTCTGCGGGTAATTTCATTGAAGCCAGTCAGGAAACACCATACTTTCAAACAGGTGAAACCAAATACGGTAAGCCTATTCTTGATCGTGTGATTAACTACAACAGTAGTCTGGATGACGCACTTAAATGTGTGCTGATTTCATTTGACTCTACCATTCGCAGTAATGTGTCAGTCGATTTGCCAGTGGATGTGCTGGTTTATCGTAATGATAAATTAAGTATGGATTGCCGTCATCGCGTAGTTAAAGATGACCCATATTTCCTTTCTGTGCGTCAGCATTGGGGTGAAGGCTTGCGCAAGGTCTTTGCCGAGATTCCTAATCCTGATTGGTGTTAATCAGTTCTATCAAAAAAGGCTGACTCTTTCAATAGCGTCAGCCTTTTTTATTGATAGTTTCAAATGCATGTTTTTTTGTGTAATAAGCATGTGGCAGTGTAAGTGTTGTATGAGCGCTTTCACGTTCAGCTAATATCATCCTCTACTGATTGGTAGGCTTTGGTTAGCCTGTCGAGTCACAGCTTATCTTGCCTCCTAATCTCGCCTCTTATCTTGATGCTTGTCTGCATTGTCTGCGACATATTGTCTCGCGGCAATATGCCACATTCCGCTCCCTTTGATTCTTTACTAGAATTCGAAGCAGAAAATTCTGGGGAGAATCGGGGATGATAAAAAAAATAACGTTGGGTACATTGTTGTTATGTGGCAGTAGCTTGGTGATGGCTGAATTACCAACAAAAGAGTCATCAGTTTCAGAGATTAAGTCTACGACAAGCTCTGAAGATCAAACCCAAGAGGCTACGTTAGAGGTCATGACTATTTCAGCTAACAAGTCTGATGATCCGCATACCAGAACCGAACTTGGAAAACTGACAGAAGCAACACCAATGTCTGGGGCAACGGTTACCCATGAAGAGTTGGAACATTTGCAACTTGTTAACAACTTACTGGAACTAGGTAAGCGCGTGCCCGGTATCAGTATGGTGCGCAATTTAAGAATTCCCGATGGTGGAAAGCTATACACCGAAAATCGCATTGATGGCATGCGAGCGATTGCAACCAATACGTCTGTGCTGGATGAGATTGATGGCGCTAATATCGATCACATTGACGTGATTACAGGACCGGGCTCTGCCTTGTATGGCAGCGGTTCTTTAGGTGGCACGATCAATGTGTTTACACGTCAGCCGCCACAGGCGTTTAAAGCCAAGTTGTCACAGGAGTTTGGTAGCTGGGGGTTTAATCGCACCCAAGGCAATGTGGGGGCTTCAACTGAGGATGGCCGATTCGGATTTATTTTAAACGGCAGCATGATGGATAACGATGGCTGGCGTAGAAATAATGCTGCGGCTAATCAGAATACAGCCGCAGAGCATAAAAACGGAGCGGCACTGAGAGGTGTCATCCGCCCGACAGATACTACCAAAATAAACTTTGGCATAGATCAGCTTTATTACGATTACCGTTGGGCTGGAACTTTGCGCATGACGAAGTTTGCACAGGACTGGCGTCAAAGTGAAGCTGGGACTTATGGGCAGACAATCGACAATTATCTAACACGGTCGATCAGTGTGCAGCAAATGCTAGGTGATACGAGTGAGCTGAAAGTTGCGTATGCACGACGTACCGATGATGGCGTTGGCTATGGTGCTGGTGGGTCAGGTGGTGCGAATAACGTGATGTGTGATGATAGTAGTGCACTTCTGGCGCCGTTAGCTATAGGCACAACAGTGAAGTGTCGTGCTGTGAATGCAAACAGTTCATCGGTGACAAATACGCTAAAAAAATCGCAAACGGTACTTGAAAGTACTACCGCTTTATTTCGTAAAGAGTTCGATCTAGCAAAATCTACGTTGTATCTAGGCATGGATATGTTCAACGTCACAACAACTTCAGCAACCTATAGCAATGCTTACAATGCGCTACAGGCGCAGTCCGGTTATTGGGCGCAAGGCGCGATGACAGCAACTGGGCAAGGTTCTGTGACACATGAAAAGAACTCAACGCCGTATGTGCATTATGAGTTTTCACCAATTGATAAGCTACGTTTTCATATCGGTGAGCGTTTTGACAAAGTGACTTATTCAACCGATGACAGAACGATTAAGAATCTGGATAGCGAGAAAACTTTTAACGCTCAGGTGATGAAAACAGGTGTGACATATGACATCAATGATAGTCATTTAATTTGGGGTAACTGGTCTGAGTCCTTTAATGCGCCGAATGTGAGTACTTTGCTTGATACTGCGGCCAAAGGCACGGCAGGCAATACGATAGGGGCTAGTTTAAACCCTGAAAACTCCAATACTTACGAAGTTGGTTTGCGCGGACGTTTTAATCCACTTGGCTTGCAGTACGACGTGGCTTTTTATCAAACGGTAAATAAAGGATTTATCGTCGCTCGAGACTGTACTGCGGCAGAAGCTACAGCTTTGAATCTTGGTATTGCTTGTAGTGTTAATGAGAACGCAGGTCAGCTAACCGCGCGTGGGATGGAGTCGGTCTGGTTGTGGGAGGTGAATCATTGGCTGGATATTGGTGCGACTTACACGCTCTCTGAAGCCTATTACAACAAATATGTCACCAAAACGGTTGATTATAGTGGCAACTCTTATCAAGCCATGCCGCGCCATCGTTTGAATCTTCGTATAGCGGTGAAGCCTGCGCCGGGATGGAAAGTAGAGCTGGAAGGTGACCATTACTCAGACTATTACGTAGATACCGCAAACTCCAGCACATATTCTCGTCCTGATCTGTTTAATTTACGCGCCAGTTATCGCAGTAAAAATTGGTCGATGTGGTTGCATGCGCTGAATATTACTGATCGTAAATACGCGACGCGTGTCGGTTACTCAACCATTGCCGGTGTGAGCCAATTGGCGGCTTCGGCAGGGCAGGGTAATTCAGGCTCTTATACACCGTTAACTATCAGGGCAGGGCTTTCTTATGATTTCTAATGGCATGATTGATGGAGGCGTGACGATGAGGTGTCGGTCATACTTGATTATTGGGGCTTTGTTCGTACTACTGTGTTTGGTGGCGCCATCTCGTGCGGCTGAGCCACACCAATCGAACATGCAGCAGGGTGGCAGCCATGAGGGGATGGTTGGGGGTGAAAGGAAGCGCGGTATGCGTGAGAGCATAATGTGGACGCGTTTTCCCAGACTCAAAGTAATGATGGGCGGCGAGGGAGGTGAACGCAAACAAGTAAAACTCATGCCGAAAAACATTGCGCCCAGTAAAGTGGATGCTTACTCTAATGATGTAAATGCAGCCAGTATGTCCCGCCAACTTCCATATGACTTGATTTCAGCTACGCTGGATAAGCCTGCTACAGGCGGATTTCATTGGATATCTGCGCGTGAAGTACAAGCAGATAAGGAACTTGTAGCCTCTACGGTGTATTACATGAGTGAGCACGGCAGCAAAGATCCTACAGCCATGTTCATGCTGCAAAAAAATGCGCTGGAGATTATTCCGCAGCCTTTTCCAAGAGAGCATTCACGTTATCGGGCCAATGAGGACTGGCATTTTCTTGTGCGCTTTAATAGTAAGCCACTTGCTCAGCAGAAAGTCATGCTCGAAACCCAGAATGGCTCAAAAGCTGAATTTATGAGTGATGTTAAAGGCATTGTCACGGTGCATTTTCCAAGTGATTTTAAGTCTGCCGATACCCAAGTCGGCATGACTGCGCGTAGTGGCGATAGGCGGCAATCTTCGGAGTTTGTTTTGGCGACTGAATTGGTTGAGGCAGGCAAAACCTATTTAATTGGATTTAATAGTAATTACGGCCCCGATGCATTTTCTAATCGTAGCTTAGCATTAGGGCTAGGGTTCACGTTTTTGGGGATGCTTGGCGCTACGCCATTGTTGCGAAATCGTAAGGCAGATAAGAAGGGTGCAGTGAAAGTCGCTCCTACTATCAGTGCTGAAACCAATCAGAAGGATGCTTAATCATGCTGCGTAATATTTTTCCAACTTTAGGCCGCTTTCGCTTTACCGTGCAGATCATCATGCTGTTCGTGACCGTTTATGGCGGCAGTGTGCTGGGCAGTTATGCCACTAACCAATTGACGGAGGCGCTGCCTTCTCTGGCCTGTGCATACGATAAGCTAAGCAGTGATAAATGTATTTTAATTGTGACGCAGCATCAGTTACACCACCGCATTGGTCAGGCTTTAGTGAATGCAAAGCTGGTGACGGTAAAGGTACTGATTCCTACGTTGATATCTGTAGGCGTTTTTTTCGCGGCTTTCTTTTTTCTAAATAAAGCCTTTTGTGGTTGGGTATGCCCAATGGGTACGGTGCAAGAACTGATATTCCGCATTGGTAGAAGGTTAGGCCGACCATTAAACCGCTTTGATAAGAATAATGTTGGCAAGGTACGCCCTGTTAAATGGTTGATGTTGTTGGTGTTGGTGTTGGGCTTACCTTTGCTTGCTGGTATGGGAGTTGCATCTAATGAGCTTGGTGCGCCTTATTGTCAGGTATGTCCATCACGTCTAGCCACAACTTTACTGACTATGGATGCTGAGCAAATCGCGATGCAAACATCATCTGGCATAGGCTTCTTTCTGAATGCTGCCGGCAATGCACTATTTGGCTTTGTCATTATTGCGGCACTGGCTGTACGTTTGCCGTTTTGCCGTATCTGCCCATTGCTGTCGTGGAACGCCATGTTTCAAAAACTATCACCAATGCGCTTGGTAAAAAAACAGAATGACAAATGTGAGAAATGCAGTATTTGCCAAATAGCTTGCCCCATGGATATTCACGAAATTGGCCGTGAGTCTGGCAGTAAAGCCTTTCATGAAGACTGCACACTATGTGGACGTTGTGCGGAATATTGTCCAGATGATGATGTGATTCAGATTAAGTTTTTCGGCATTAAGTTATTTGGCTCATCGCTGGCGTATTACAAAAACCGCGTCAAAAAAGAAAGTCCGGAAGGGCTGCCTAAAGGCAAAGTGATTTGGTTAACGCAAATTAAGGCAGACAAATAATGGGTGATTTTTTTAACCCAGCGCTGCTTCCTAAAGAAACTACATTTTTCGCCATCTGGTTGCTAGGCGTGTCTTTGGGCTTAACCGCATGTACGGCAACTTGTTTGCCTTTTATGGGAACGTGGATATTGGGTCGCGGCGGTTCGCAGGGGCAAGCCTTGCGTGATACCGCGCTATTTGTGACGGGGCGAATCTTAGCTTACAGCTTGCTTGGCGCTATTGCTGGTGGCGCAGGCGTGTGGCTGTCGCAAGCTTTGCGTGGTGGCACGGGTAATGTTGTGATTGGATTGTCATCCATTATTGCAGGAGTCTGGTTGCTGCGCTCTGGCAAGGCACACGTACCTTGTGGCATTGCAAAAGGTGCTGGACATACGCCGCCTTTAATGTTGGGCTTTTCTTTAAGTTTGACGCCATGCGCGCCATTGGCTTCACTTTTAGCTGTATGTGCGGCAGCAGGCAGTATTCAATTGGGGGCTTTCAATGGTGTGGCTTTTGGTTTGGGTGCGGCGCTGACGCCATTATTAATTTTGTTACCTTTGATTAGTTTGTTGAGTAAAAGTTTGCGTGATAATCGTGATTGGATTACACGCTGGATACGCTGGGGAGCCTCAGCCGTTCTTATTCTGCTTGGCTTGCGTCGATTGATGCTGGTTTTTTAATATGTATAAAAGCACGCTGTTGCAACATGCTGAAGTGCTTGGTAGGCGAGTAAAACCTAAATCCGGGCATATTGAATCTACAGCTTTCAGGCATTGCCAGATTAAATCCATAGAGAAATTAGCCGGGTTGTTGCTGGTTTTAATATTTCACGGCGGCTTTGCATATGGTGCTTGGCATTACTATGCCGTACCAGTACAAGAAGAAGCAGTGACTTTGTTTGTTCAGATGATTGCCATTGAGCCAACTAACACGGCCCCTCCGTTACTTGATGCCGCTAAGCCTATGCCACAAAAGGTTAAGCTGAATAAGCCACCTTTAGTCGCGCCGCCTAAATCAGAGACATTGTTGGCATCGAACTCACCAGTAACCGCTATAAATGAACCTGTTGCAGCACCGCCTACACCTGAACCTGTTATCAATATTCCGCCAGTACCAGAAGAGCCGGTTGTCGAAGCGCCAGCTGAATCTCAATATAAACCTGAAGATAAACCTCAAGCACCTGTCACTTTGTCGTCTGATCTGTCCGTTGCTTGCCCGCAACGACCTATGCCAAATTATCCCGTTGCATCACGTCGAATGGGTGAGCATGGTGCATTGGTATTACGGGTGGAGCTGGATGAAACTGGTCACATCACTGCTACTCACATCAAGAAAAGTTCAGGTTACCAGCGCTTGGATGAAGCTGGGATGACTGCGGTTAATAATTGGCGTTGCAACGCTACCATGCGTGATGGTAAAGCTGTACGTGCCGTAGCGTTACAACCATTTGATTTTATTTTAGAAGGGCGTTGATATGACTCATGAATTAGGTCTTGCGCATTTTGTGGCGCAGATAGATACCGTTGGTAAGGTGGTTTTGGTTTTTTTACTCATGCTTTCCATTGCCAGCTGGTATCTTATTTTCACTAAAGGACTCGCTAATTGGCTTGAAGCGCGCCGAGCCAAGCGATTTATTGATGAGTTCTGGCGCTATATTGCTGAAGATAAATTACAAGACAACTTGCAGCAAGCTAAGTCTGATAATGCATTTTCCAATCTTGCTAAAGATGGACTAGCTGCACTGCAAAGCGCCAGTCATCATGGCACTCATAAGTTAGTGGCGGCTGGCGGTATGTCTGAGTTCATGACACGGGCGCTACGTAATGGCATTGACCAAGAGACTTCGCGTACTGAAAATGGCCTGACAATATTGGCTTCAGCAGGGTCTGCTTCGCCTTATATTGGCCTGTTTGGTACAGTGTGGGCAATTTACCATGCGCTGGTGCAAATTGGCCTTTCCGGTCAAGGCTCGCTGGATAAAGTGGCTGGCCCAGTTGGAGAGGCGCTAATTATGACAGCGATTGGTCTTGCGGTTGCTATTCCTGCCGTGTTTGCCTATAACGCATTTAGCCGGCGTAACCGAATGTGGCTAGTCAAGCTGGATGCCTTTGCACATGATTTGTTTGTAGTATTAACAGTAGGCAATGCTTTGGATGAAAACGCTTTATCAGCGCATGCAACAGGGGCGGTATTATGAGTTTCGGCAGCTTTAACGCACAGCAAACGCATTCGGTAAAAGCTGAAATCAATATGGTGCCGCTTGTGGATGTGATGTTAGTGCTACTGGTTATCTTTATCATTACTGCGCCACTACTGACTCATTCCGTGAAAATTGATTTGCCTAAGGTCTCAAATACGCCAAACATTAGTAAGCCTGAGTATGTTGAGTTGAGCATTCGTGAAAATGGTGACTTGTTCTGGAATGGTAAGCCTATAGCATTAGAATTGCTGGCAGCACGCTTTGCTGATGAAGTAAAAAAACAACCGCAGCCAGAGTTGCATATTCGTGCGGATCGTTTGACGCATTACGAGAAGGTTGCGCAAGTGATGTCTGTTGCGGCTAAAGTGGGACTGGTTAAGATTGGTTTCGTGACCGACCCATCGCACAGTCATTAATGATTAAGAAGTTGCTTATTAACTCAAATGCAATAACTTTTCGAACTCATTCAGCGGTATTGGTTTACTGAAAAGATAGCCTTGGTATTGGGTGCAGCCATTTACTGCCAGAAAGTTTCTCTGCGCCTCTGTTTCCACACCTTCTGCAATAACTTCCAAACCTAGACTTTGGCCCAGAGATATGATCGTGCGCACAATCGATGCATCATTCGGATCAGTATTGAGGTCGCGCACAAAGGACTGGTCAATCTTTAATTGATCCAGCGGTAAGCGCTTGAGATAAGCAAGTGAGGAAAATCCAGTACCAAAATCATCCAGCGAGAATCGAACACCTTTTTCTTTAAGGGCGGTCATTTTTAAAATAATAGTTTCAACATTTTCGAGTAACAGGCTTTCGGTGAGCTCTAATTTTAGGCGAGTGGGGTCGGCTCCGGTGTGGTTCAGTACATCCAGCACCTGATCTACAAAATCAGGCTGATGAAACTGTTTGGCGCTCACATTGACTGCAAGTATTAAGTGCCGAGTGGCTGCATTAGTTTCCCATGCTTTGATTTGTCGGCATGCGGTTTCCAGCACCCAGCGGCCAATGGGTAAAATGAGCCCTGTCTCTTCTGCGAGAGGGATAAATTCGGTAGGTGAAATGATGCCTTTTTCTGGATGAAACCACCGAATCAGAACTTCAGCGCCAAAGGCATTACCATGCTTGTCTACTTGAGCTTGGTAAAAAAGCTGTAATTGCGCTGGAATCGCTGCGTGTAGCCATGATTCCAGATTTACACGTGCTTCAAGTGTTGCTTGCATGTGCGAGTCAAAAAAGTGAATCTTATCGGGGCCATTCTCTTTGGCCTGAGACAAGGCGGCATCAGTACGTTTCAATAGTTCTTCAAACGAGGTTTCGTGGTCGTGGAATAAGCTAATACCAATGCATGATTTGCAATAGTAAATTTTCCCATCCAATGTAAAAGGTTGCTGAATGGCTTTGTGTATTCTTTCCGCAATTGCTGCTGCCTGTAAGGCTGCTTGCTCTTGTGCCGTGCTTAGTGTGTCAAGTAACACTGCAAATTCATCGCTGCCGAGACGTGCCAGCGTATCGTCGATATGGATGCAGGATTGAATACGTTGCGCGACTTCAATCAGTAACAGGTCACCTATGTCGTGACCACGAGTGTCGTTGAGAGTCTTGAAGTCATCTAGGTTAATGAACAGCATTGCACCCTGACATTTTTTTCTTGAACTGGACAACAGCGCATGTTTCAAGCGATCTAATAGCAGTTTTCGATTTGGGAGTCCGGTAAGCGCGTCATAGAAAGCCAGATTATGTATGGTTTCTTCTGCTTTTTTATTCTGGGTAATATCTGTAAAAGAGGCGACATAGTTGGTGACTTTGCCATTATCACCGATGACTGCGGTGATGCTAAGTCGTTCTGGATAAACCTCGCCATCTTTACGACGATCCCAGATTTCGCCCTGCCAGTAATGGTCACGGCCTAAGCTTTCCCACATCAATTTATAGAAGGTGGCGTCTTGTAGTCCAGCCTTCAGCATGGCTGGTGTTTTGCCAATGGCCTCTTCCAAGCTGTAGCCTGTGACTGTTGTAAAGGCATGATTGATCTTCAAAATAATTTGATTTTCATCAGTAATCACCATCGCATCCTGAGATTCAAACGCTGTCGCAGCTACTCGTAGTTCGTGCTCAGCATGTTTACGTTCCGTGATGTCCAGCAACATGCCTTGTACGTAAAGTGCCTGACCATGACTATCTCTTACAACTTCCGATTTATCATGAAAGTGTCGCCATTCGCCAAGCTGTGTTTTCATTCTATATTCTGACGAGAATGCGGTTTTTTCAAAGCGAGATTGTTCCAGCGCTTTGAGTACGCGTTCAACATCTTCAGGGTGGATTAAATGCAACCAAAATTCTGGTGTATCAATAAACTCCTGTGGTGAGTAGCCAAGGTCAGATACTTTCGGGCTGATATACGTAATCAGATTTTTATTGTCAGCAGTGGTTTGGTAGATAATGTTGGGGCTTTGCTCCGCCAGATTGCGATAAGCCTCCTCTCTCTCCTGCAGCGCTTCAAGGCCTTGGCGTAGCTGGCGGCGAATGAGCCCAAATAAAAGCACGGAGGTAATGGCGACAAATACCCAGCCTTTAGTGATACTGATAAGTTTGATTTGCTCGGGGTCATGAAACAACCAAATAAGCATCTGATCAGATAGCAAGATATAAACGCTGGAAAAAACCGCATACAAGAGTACAACTTTAAGCACCCCAGCAACCTTGGTCGGTAGGGTTTGGTTTGGACGGCTGTGTTTAAATGGTGAAGACTCTTTCGATCCAGACATCGTCTAACCTTAAATAAAGAATTGTAATTTTTTAGTATTCTACACGCTGTGACCATAGTAATTCTTGATTTTTATAAGCGTGATTCTGTCAGCGTTTGTTGAAGGTTTATATGACATATAACCAGTGATTGTGTGTGCCGTAATGCTTTTATTGTCAGGAATTTCCTGAAGTAAATGATAGTTGCGCCCATACTTGCTATTTATTACTATGTGGACAGGGTGCAACTTGTCATCAATATTTATAATACCTGCTAGGTACCATGAAACTTACATCGCCTACTGACGAGCAATACGAAGATGCATTGAGTCCGGTGGTGGGCAAAATGGATGAGCAGAAGTGGGAAAAAGCTAGAGCTACAACGTTGGGAGCGGCGGGTCTTTCAACTGCAATACTATTTCTAATTACACAAATCGAAACATGGAGTCCCGCTCTGTGGGTTTCATTCTTTTGTGCTTCAGTGGCAATTCCTGTTTGGCTTACTCTATGGCAAGTTGGTGAGGCTTACTCATTCTATGGTGTCGCCTCTCACAAACACTTTTCAAAAAAGGAAGGATCTGGCGTAGGAGTCTTGCTGTTTTTTTGTGGTGGCCTTCTGCTCTTGATTAGCTTCATCACCCTAATTTGGCACTTCTCCATCGCCGCCGCGTTAGCTTTCCTGCTTGCAAGCGGTAGTGGGATTGTCTTTGTTTTTAAACACCACACGGCCGTTCGCTTAGCGGCAGAAGCGAGTACTCCGAATCGTGCTAATTAGTTATCCAAGTCGATGGGTTCACTGATATTTAACGATAGCGTTATAGTTTATAAAACTATTGCCTTGTTGACCGCGCCAGTATTGCCTCTCAGGGCATCTATTTTTTAGGTTTATTTTAGCGGTTTGGCTTGGTACGTTAGGTGGTTTCAGGTCATAATCGACCTGCCAGACTCAGTCTGTATTCGTTGGCTTTAGTGGGTTGTCGATGAAGTTAGCCGAAGTGAATCGTATTTTGGTGTAAATGCACATCAACGGGCATTTGATACAGCACTATTTAAGTAACGAGTTTGGTGCAAGATAATAATCATTTAAGCACTATCAATCGAGCAACTTATTTCTGGAGAAGATCATGGCAACTAAATCTAAAGTACTTAATAAAATTGATATCGGTATTAGTGAAAAAGATCGTCAGGCAATTGCAAATGGGCTATCTAAGCTACTGGCAGATACCTACACACTTTATCTAACCACGCATAATTTTCATTGGAATGTGACGGGGCCGATGTTTAATACGCTCCACAGTATGTTTATGCTGCAATACACAGAGTTATGGAATGCGGTTGATCCCGTCGCTGAGCGTATTCGGGCGTTGGGGCATTTTGCGCCAGGGTCTTATCAGCAGTTCTCTAAATTGACTTCATTGCCTGATGTGCCGACATCTCCACCCAAAGCACTTGAGATGGTGAAGGTACTTGTAAAAGGCCATGAAGCGGTTGCAAGAACGGCTAGGTCAACTTTTGCTTTAGCTAGCGATGCGAACGATCAGCCAACAGCAGATATTCTGACACAGCGGTTAGATATCCATGAGAAAACAGCGTGGATGTTAAGAAGCCTTTTAGAGGAGTAATTTGCCTGGTTTGATTTAAGCTGATTGTTTTTATACTAGCAAAATTGGAATCATCATTATGAGTCAATTGTTTCAACCGTTCAAAATCAGCCATTTAACGCTAAAGAATAGAATCGTTATTGCCCCTATGTGCCAGTATTCTGCGCAAGATGGCTTGGCAACGGATTGGCATCTTATTCATCTGGGAAACTTGGCACTTTCTGGTGCGGGGTTGTTAATGATTGAAGCCGCGGCAGTGGAGCCTATCGGCCGCATTACCCATTCGGATCTAGGGCTTTGGTCAGACGAGACTGAAAGTGCATTGGGTAAAGTTTTAAAATCCATACGCCAATACTCTTCTATGCCAATTTCAATTCAGCTTGCTCACGCAGGCAGAAAAGCTTCAAGTGAAGTTCCGTGGAAAGGAGGGCAGTTACTCTCTATCGAGAATGACGGATGGCAAACGGTGGCTCCCTCAGCTATCCCGTTTAATGAGTCTGACAGGGCGCCAACAGCACTTTCTATTGACGCGCTTAATCGAATCAAAGCGTACTTTGTTGCCTCCGCTAAACGAGCCGTCAATATTGGCATTGATGCCATTGAGATTCATGCTGCGCATGGCTATTTGCTGCACGAGTTTCTATCGCCATTATCCAATCAACGGCAGGATCAATATGGTGGGTCGCTCGAAAATAGAATGTGCTTTCCGCTTGAAGTCTTTGCGGCTGTCAAAGAAAGTATTCCTCAAGATTTTCCATTGGGAATAAGAATCTCCGCATCAGACTGGGTTGAAGGTGGGTGGGATATCGATCAAAGTATCGCGTTTACAAAAGCTTTGGAGCCGCTTGATTGCCATTTTATTCATGTTTCGAGTGGCGGTTTATCTCCTAAGCAAGTCATTCCCAACGAGCCTAACTATCAAGTTGGCTTTGCTGAAAGTATTCGTCAAAATACAAAAATACCGGTTATTGCGGTAGGGCTCATCACCGATGCCAGTCAGGCAGAGAAAATTCTTCAGGAAGGAAAAGCTGACTTAATTGCCTTGGCTAGAGGGATGCTTTATGACCCAAGATGGCCATGGCATGCTGCCGCAGAATTAAATGGCAGTGTTGATGCGCCTCCGCAATATTGGCGCTCACAGCCTAGAGGGCTTAGCAATCTATTTAACAAATAGGATATTCCTCAGCCCACGTCACTCGGGACTTCTTCCACTTAACGTCTATCCACTTGGGCTTTTCTGCATGGTATTTGTATGGGTGTGAAGAGTGGCGACTCAAGCGTGTGCAGTTTATTTCGTGCGGTGTGAGTGATTATGTGGCGCTATTTGATATAGAAGAAGATAAAATCGTTACAATTTTGCGGTGAGGCATTAACGTAAATATAATTTCTATTCATGGTTTGTGTGAGAGTGTCTGTACACTGTAAATAAGGGCATATGATTGCCCATCTGTAAGGAAAAGTAATGGTAGAACAAGTATACGGAGCAGATTCAGTTAGGGTTTTACGTGGTTTAGAGCCAGTGCGTGCTCGACCCGGCATGTACACCAGAACTGATTCTCCTACGCATATCGTGCAAGAGGTCATTGATAATGCAGCAGATGAAGCGCTGGGTGGGCATGCAACCAATATTATTGTCACTATATTTAAAGATGGCGCGGTTGAAGTGTCTGACAATGGTCGCGGCATTCCGGTAGAAATTCCTAAAGGTGAGTCTCAACCGGCTGTGGAGTTGGTCTTTGTACAACTTCATGCTGGCGGTAAGTTCGATAAAGAAGACGAAAACAGCTCCTATAGATTCTCTGGCGGTTTACATGGTGTTGGTGTATCTGTCACTAATGCACTTTCTACCCGATTGGAAGTTCAGGTTAAGCGCGGAGGTAAGATACACGAGCTTATATTTGCTAACGGAGACTGCATAGAATCGTTAAAAGACATTGGCAAGTGTTTGAAAAAAGATACCGGCACTACCGTGAAGTGCTGGCCGGATCCTAAGTATTTTGACTCACCAAGAGTTTCACTGACGCAGCTTGAACATTTAATTAAATCCAAGGCAGTGCTTCTGCGTGGGGTGAGTGTCACGCTAAGGACTGAAGGTGCGGAGGGCTTTGAAGAGCGCTCATGGACCTATGAAGGCGGATTGCCTCAGTATCTTGAGGAGATGATAGGCGAGCGCGAAGAAGTGGATAATGAGCCGCCAATACCTATTATATCGGGTGAGTTCTATCATAACGAAAATAATGACGGCATTTCAAAAGGCGAGGGTGCGTTATGGGCATTGTCATTTGGTGCTGGCGGTGGGCGTGGAGAGTCTTATGTCAATTTGATTCCAACCCTTTCAGGCGGCACACATGAGGCTGGGCTGCGTAATGGCGTGTTTGAAGCGGTAAAGACCTTCATGGAGCATCACAGCATGATGCAGCGCGGCATTAAGATTTCATCTGAAGATGTTTGGAATAATGCTTATTACGTGCTTGCGGCAAAGGTGCTTGACCCGCAATTTCAAGGTCAAACTAAAGAAAAACTGACGAATCGGGATGCGATGAGAATGGTCGCTTCATCTGTGAAGCCTATCATGGAAACATGGCTGAGTCAGAACGTTGACTATGCAAAGCGTATTTCTGATTTAGTCAATCGCACAGCAGCCGCACGTAATAAATCCACACAGAAAATCGAGAAGCGTAAATCATCCGGCGTCAATATGATGCCATCTAAACTGACTGACTGTGAAGCTGCAGGCACAATGGCTGCTGAGCTATTTCTAGTTGAAGGTGATTCTGCCGGCGGCAGTGCGAAGATGGGGCGCAATAACGAGTTTCAGTCGCTATTGCCATTGCGCGGTAAGGTGCTGAATACTTGGGAAGTGGATGCTGGGCGCATCTTTGGTAATTCTGAGGTGCATGATATTTTCGTGGCACTAGGCATTGAGCCGCATACCCTTAAAGATAATCCGGATTTTTCTGGGCTGCGTTACGGTAAGTTATGTATTTTATCTGATGCGGATGTGGATGGTTCGCATATTCAGGTATTACTGCTCACCATGCTGTTGCGACATGCACCTAAGCTTATTGAGCGTGGTCATGTGTATATTTCCCAGCCGCCGTTATATCGAATAGATGTGCCAGCACACGGCAAGAGTAAGCCTATGCGTAAAATCTATGTGTCAGATGATGCCGAGAAAATATCCATGATTGAAAAGCTAAAGCGTGAAGGAATTGCAGAGGAAAAACTCGGCATTCAGCGCTTTAAAGGTCTAGGTGAAATGAACCCAGAGCAACTGTGGGAAACGACGTTATGCCCAGATACTCGGCGATTAGTGCAGGTGAGGTTGCCAGAAGGAGAGGTTGATGGTGCGCATAAAATGTTCGACATGTTGATGGCGAAAAATGAGTCTCCAGCCAGAAAGGCTTGGATGGAGCGTCGTGGTAATGATGTTGAGGCAGATGTATAAATGGATAATGTGCATGTGATTGAAAATGATAACGAGAACGACAACGGTGCAGTTGCGATTGGCGAATATGCTGAAGAAGCTTATTTGGCCTATGCAGTATCCGTCGTAAAAGGTCGTGCGCTACCCTCAGTAGAAGATGGTCAAAAGCCTGTGCAGCGTCGCATTCTGTTTGCGATGAAAGAAATGGGCTTGGTTGCAGGCGTTAAACCAGTTAAATCAGCGCGCGTTGTGGGCAACGTGCTGGGTATGTACCACCCGCATGGTGATAGTTCTGCTTATGAGGCTGCGGTGCGTCTTGCGCAAGACTTCACGCTACGCTATCCACTCATCGATGGTCAAGGTAACTTCGGTTCTCGTGATGGAGATGGTGCCGCGGCAATGCGATATACCGAAATGCGATTGTCACCGATTGCAGACTTGCTGTTATCTGAAATTGATCGCGGTACGGTTGATTTTCAAAGTAACTATGATGGTGCTTTTCAGGAGCCCGTCATGCTTCCAGCCAGACTGCCGATGATGTTGCTCAATGGTGCTTCTGGCATTGCCGTGGGTATGGCGACAGAGATGATTCCGCATAATATGCGTGAAATCGCCAACGCTGTTCTGCATGTGATGGATAAACCAGATTGCACTACAGAAGCGTTAATGGAGCATGTGCCTGGGCCGGATTTTCCCGGCGGCGGCCAGTTGATTTCACAAATATCCGATATTCACACAATTTATGAAACTGGACGCGGATCATTAAGATTGCGCGCTAGGTGGATTGTAGAGCCGATGGCGCGAGGCCAGTGGCGCATTATCATTAATGAACTACCGCACGGTGTTTCGGTTGAAACGGTAATGGCCGAAATCGAAGCTATTTCCAATCCTAAGCCTAAGAAAGATAAAAAAACTGTAGATCAGAGCCAGTTGCTGGTGAAGCAATCCGTTTTAAGTATGCTGGATTCAGTCAAAAGTGAAGGTAAAAAGGATGTGCGTTTAATCCTTGAGCCAAAGACCAGCAAGATTTCCAGCGATGAGCTCATGGCATTCCTGCTCGTCCACACCAGTATGGAGGTTTCATGCCCAGTCAATATGGTGATGATTGGCACTGATGGGCGTCCGTCGCAAAAAGGTTTGGTGAGTATTCTGAAAGAGTGGATTGAATTCCGCCTTAACGTTGTACGCAGGCGCTGCCAGTTTGACTTGGATAAAATTAATCGCCGCATCCATATTTTGGAAGGCCGTTTGATTGCATTTCTGCATATCGATGAAATTATCAAGGTGATTCGCAATTCAGATGACCCTAAAGCTGACTTGATTACAGCGTTTAAACTCAGTGAAATACAAGCTGAAGATATTCTTGAAATCAGGTTGCGTCAACTTGCCAGACTTGAAGGCTTTAAGATTGAAAAAGAATTGAAGGAACTGCGTGAAGAGGCTGGTAAGTTGGAGGCAATTTTAGCTAGTGATACGAAACTGCGTCGGCTGACGGCTAAAGAAATTAAACAGGATGCTGAAAAGTACGGAGATGACAGGCGGACATTGATTGAGCCGGTTGAGCGTGTGCAAGGGGGGCAAAAAGCTTTTGTCGTGGATGAGCCTGTCACGATTATACTGTCTAAAAATGGCTGGATTCGATCCAGACAAGGTCATGGAGTTGATCGAAATTCAATCGCATGGAAAGCGGGTGATGGTGAGTTTTCTGTGCTGGAAACGCGGACAACGTTGCCTGTTGTACTCATGGATACCAGTGGTCGTTGTTATTCATTTGATGCTTCCAGTGTTCCTGGAGGTAAGGGCGATGGTATTCCTGTCAGCTCTATTATTGAAGTTCAGAATGGCGCTAAATTGCAGTATGCGCTATCAGGTAAAGATGAAGATAAGTTTCTGTTTACCACATCGAACAGTTATGGTTTTGTTGCGCCCTTAAAAGGCTTAATTGCCAGACCTAAAGCTGGCAAAGCGTTTATGAAGGCTGAAAGTGGCATCGGCATCAATCAGCCGCTTAAGCTGGATCAAAGCACACACGTTGCGGTCACGTCATCGGAAAACAAGCTATTGGTGTTTTCTGTAAATGAAATCAATGAATACCCAAACGGAGGTAAGGGTGTGAAAATTATGGACATTCCTGATGGAGCATCACTGACGCGAATTGAGCTGTGTGATGGCAACTCTGTGAACATTACAGTCAGAGGTAAAGTGAAAATTATCAATGGTGACGGCTTGATTAAATACTTACAGAAGCGAGCTAAAAAGGGTGTCTTAATCAGTACCACTAATAATCCTCTGCCCAGACAGAGATCATTGCTTTAGATTTGGAACTTTCTTTCAAGGGCAATTTATTTTTGATTTGCTTAAGTTCATCTAATAAGGTCTAGTGTTAGATGAGCGCGGGAAAAGGACTGGAATCAGTTTACTCAATCGTTTCTAAAAAGACAAAAGGCTTACAGTCGTTAACTGTAAGCTTTTGTTTTATATGCTACGCCCAAGAGGATGAGTGCTTGGCACTGGGTAGAGGTTG
>DAIDAH010000070.1 GCA_027310735.1 Methylotenera sp.
AAATAGCGGTGTGGGCGTCTGGTTGTTATTAGGCGTTACGTTTTTGTTTGGCTTGATGTTAGGGCCAATTTTGCAAAACGCTTTGCATTTTAGTAATGGCGCGCAAATTGTAGGTCTTGCTGCTGCAGGCACAGGGATTACATTTTTGAGCTTGGCGGCTATCGCATCTTCACCGGCACGTGATTTTAACTACCTAGGTAAGTTTCTATTTATTGGTTTGATTTTGGCAATTATTGCCTCATTGGCTAATGCATTTTTGCATATTCCAGTGTTGTCTCTAGTGGTGTCTGGTATCTCCATAATTATTTTCTCTGGCTATATTTTGTATGACGTTAACCAGATTGTACGCGGCGGCCAAACTAACTACGTGATGGCGACATTAAGTCTGTATCTTGATATTTATAATATTTTTGTTAACTTGCTTAACATTCTGATGTCATTGATGGGTAGCAGAGATTAATTAGCTAACAACATTAGATTCATCATAAAAAACCCGCTTAGTAGCGGGTTTTTTTATTGATTACTCCTTGTCAGTAAGGCAATTGCAGTTGTTATTTTAGTTGTTTTTATTGAGTCTGCGTTGCCTGAAGAAATCGGTTAAAACCGAGCCGCATTCTGCTGCCAATACACCACTCGTTATTTCTGCATGATGATTCAGTCTAGCTTCCGCCATTAAATTCACGACACTGCCACAGGCGCCAGTTTTAGGGTCGTTTGCGCCATAAACCAAGCGTGCAATACGCGCATGCTGAATAGCACCAGTGCACATGGCGCATGGCTCTAGCGTGACATATAACGTGCAATCGACTAGTCGATAATTACCCAGATGTTGCGCTGCATCACGCATTGCTTGAATCTCTGCATGTGCGGTGGGGTCATGTGCGCCAATCGGCGCATTGCTCCCACGGCCAATAATCACGTTATCTTTCACGACGATTGCGCCTACAGGCACTTCGCCAGCCTGTGCAGCCTCGTTCGCCAATTGCAGCGCAAGCTGCATGTAGGCTTGGTCTGTAAGGCTGGAGTCAGTATTGTCTGGGGCTGATGGTGTTGAAGTCTGTTGATTCATTGTGTCGTTTTAATGTGATATTTATGGGGTGACGCTACATCAGCCAAGCATCCATGGTCAATTGCTCTAATTCTTTCAGTAGCCATTGCTGCGCTTTGCCGCCTTTGCTGCACCATGCCAAATAGCTGATGCCTTCTGGTTTTGGTTCTGCAACTATTTTAATGACTAATTCACCTGTAGCTACATGTTTTTCTGCCAGCTTCTTTGGTAAATAGCCAACCCCTAGCCCAGCGATATGCGCCTGTAGTTTTGCTTGCATAGTGGGTACGGTTAGCACGTCCTGACCAGTTAATATGCCTGATGTGCGTGGAGCTAAGTTACGAGAGCTATCTGCCGCTGAAATTGCACGGTAGCGAAGAATATCTGCATTTTGTATTGGTTCTGGCAGTGTCGCCAGAGGGTGATCTGCGGCAACTGCGTAATGGAATTCTAATGCGCCAATGGGTTTGGTCATATAGCCACCGCCTGAAGGCCCGTCGCCTGGCGCGCCTATTGAAATATCGGCACGACCTGAAATTAAAGCATCCCAACTGCCACCATATACTTCGGTGATGAGTTTGATGCGTGTACCGAAATTTTGAGCATAAAATGCTTTTAATATTGGATAGAGCACCGTGATGTTGAATAGATCACTAATGGCAATGGTAAGCTCGGTTTCTATGCCATTAGCAACACGTTTTACACGGGATTCAAGTTCGCTGGCTGCGCTGAGTAGGATGCGCCCCTCGCGTAGCAGTTCTGCGCCGGCATCGGTAAGTTCGGCACGATGACCGCTGCGATTGAATAGCGCGATACCTAAGTCCTCTTCCAGTTTGCGCACCGTGTATGTGATTGCTGAAGGCACGCGGAATAAGGATTCTGCAGCTGCAGCAAAGCTACCTTTACGCGCGATGGCATCTAGGACTTCAAGCGACTCTAACGAAAGTTTGGTGCTTATCATGATGAGTATATTCTACATCAGATTTTTTGAATAAGCTGTGCAAAATTATTCGCTATTAGTCTGTAACTAATCAGAATAGTATTCAACAATCAACTAATGTCAGCAGTAATGTTCAGTTCAATTTAATTGAATAAACAGGAGGTAAGTACCGTGAATGCTAGCAATAAAAACATTAAAGTCAGAAAATCTGCCGATAGAGGCCACGCCAACCATGGCTGGCTGGACAGTTATCACTCATTTTCTTTTGCCAATTATTATGATCCTGCCTACATGGGTTACTCAGTATTGCGTGTAATTAATGAGGATATCGTTGCGCCAGCACAAGGCTTTGGCATGCACGGGCACCGTGATATGGAAATTGTCACTTACATGCTGCAGGGCGCACTTCGCCATCAAGATAGCATGGGCAATGGTTCCGTTATTCGTGCGGGTGATGTGCAGCGTATGTCCGCTGGTACAGGCGTGAAACATAGTGAATTCAATGCTTCTAATGACGAACCTGCGCATCTGTTACAAATCTGGCTGTTGCCTGAGAAAGATGGCATTACGCCGAGCTATGAAGAAAAAGGGTTTGATACCGCAAGTAAAACCAATCAGTGGCGCTTGCTTGCCTCGCATGATGCGCGTGAAGGGTCATTACTGATTCATCAGGATTTGGCGTTATTTGCAACGATATTAGAGGCAGGACATCAGCTGGATTACACGCCAGTTGCTGGACGTAGTGTGTATGTGCATGTTGCGAGAGGTGATGTAACGCTTAATGGCGTGGCCTTAGCGCAAGGTGATGCCGTAGCTGTAGATAATGAGGCGACGATAGCAATTACGTCACAAACTGAAGCTGAAATATTGTTATTTGATTTGCCGCCAGCAGCGAATTATTCAAATCAATAAATTAAGTAATACCGCAATAACAAGTTAAACATAAATTAATCAATGGGAGCAAACAACATGACAAAAATCGCAGTGGTCTATCACAGTGGCTACGGCCATACAGCAGCGCAAGCGGCAGCCGTAGTGCGTGGCGCACAAAAAGTAGCAGGCGCTGAGGTGGTATTACTCACCTCAGAAGAAGCACAAAAATGGGAACTTTTGGCAGATGCAGATGCCATCATCTTTGGTAGCCCAACCTATATGGGCAGTGCCTCAGCACAGTTCAAAGCATTTATGGATGCCAGTTCCGGTGTCTGGTATGCCCGAGGATGGAAAGATAAAGTAGCCGCAGGCTTTACGACTTCAGCGAGTCAAAGTGGAGATAAACTTAGTACGCTGATGCAGCTTACAGTGTTCGCTGCGCAGCACGGCATGATTTGGGTGGGGCAAGATTTGTTGCCAGGCAATAATAGCAGCACTGGTTCAGTGAATGACCTGAATCGACTCGGCAGCTTTTTGGGCGCGATGGCACAGGCGAACAGCGACCAAGGCGCTGAAGTCGCGCCGATTGAAAGTGACTTGCTTACGGCTGAACACTTAGGTGAGCGTGTAGCAACTATTACTCAACGTTTACGTGGTTAAACGTATTCAGAACAAATTAATAATCTTAGGAAATCAAATAAATGAAAATTAAAAATAACATCATCGCATTGAGTTTAATGGCTGTTTCAGGTTTGGCTTTTTCTAGCTTGGCGATTGCCAGTCCAGATGCTTATCGTATCGATAACGCACACAGCTTTGCCAATTGGACGATACGCCATGTAGCCTCTAAAACTTCGGGTACGTTTAGTGATGTCACTGGTAAGCTCATGTTAGACAAAGACCATTTGGCAAATTCAAGCGTTGAAGCAAAAATCAATGTATTAAGCGTGAATACCAGCAATGCCAAACGTGATGAGCACATTCAAAAGGATGAGTATTTGGATGCTGCAAAATTTTCAGAAATGACATTTGTCAGTACTAAAGTTGAAGCTAAAAACAATACTGAAGGTGTGTTGACCGGCAACTTCACCATGCATGGCGTCACTAAAACAATCTCATTTCCATTCAAGGTGTTAGGTTTTGGTTCTGACCCTTGGGGAGGCTACCGCACTGGTATTGAAGCGCATACGATGCTTAAAGCATCGGATTATGGCTTTGGTTGGGCGCTTAAGGTTGGCGCGCCAGTGGGTGATGATATTGAAGTGACACTTTTAATTGAAGGCGTTAAATTGCCTCCTGAGCCACCAATTAAATAAATACTACAGAGTTGATAACTCTGTAAACTACCTTTGAATTTATTTGATGGAGAAACGTATGGCAATTGATCTATTTAGTCCAGTGAACTTAGGCGCAATCAGCCTTAAAAATCGTATGGTAATGGCACCTTTAACGCGTAACAGAGCGGGTGAGGGCGGTGTGCCGCAGGCTATGAATGTTACTTATTACGCGCAACGTGCATCAGCGGGATTAATTATTACCGAAGCTACGCCGATTTCTGCAATGGCGCATGGTTACCCTGCATTGCCAGGGATTTACACCGATGCGCAAGTAGCAGGCTGGAAGAACGTGACCGATGCAGTGCATGCCAAAGGAGGAAAAATCGTCATTCAATTGTGGCATGTAGGCCGTATTTCGCACCCAAGCTTGTTGCCGAATGGCGTACTACCTGTTGCACCTTCTGCCATTAAGCCGGCAGGACAGGCCTTTACTTATCAAGGATTGGTTGATTTTGTAGAGCCACGTGCGCTGGATGCAAGCGAGTTGCCGGGCATTGTGGCTGATTATGTGCATGCTACGCAATGTGCGCTTGCTGCAGGTTTTGACGGCGTGGAAATTCATGCGGCCAATGGCTATTTGCTAGACCAGTTCTTACGCGATGGCAGTAATAAGCGCACAGACAATTACGGCGGCAGTATTGAAAATCGTATGCGTTTGTTGCTTGATGTGACCAAAGCGGTCACCGCCGTTGCTGGCGCAGACAAAGTAGGTGTGCGTATTTCACCCGTCAACTCATTCAATGATATGTTTGATAGCAGCCCGCAAGCCTTATTCGATAAGGTTGCTGAGGCATTAAGCCCATTCGGTCTGGCATATCTGCATGCCGTAGAAGGTGCGATTCATAGTGAAGGTGATGTTGCAGCATTTGATTTTGTGGCACTACGCAAGCTCTTCAAAGGCTCGTATATCGCCAATTTAGGCTATGACAAAGCACGTGGCAATGCCGCTATTGCCAGTGGTAATGCTGATGCTGTCGCTTATGGCGTACCGTTCCTCGCTAACCCGGATTTAGTTGAACGTTACAAAATAGACGCTCCATTAAATCAAGCTGATGCCAATACCTTTTATGGCGGCACGGAGCAAGGTTACACGGATTACCCAACTTTATGAGGGCGGTTTCCGTCATTCCTAAATGAAAATTTTTAATCAGGACATTCCATGCATAAACCAGCCATTACCCAAGTAACCATTAACGACACGATTGCTAACCGTTGGAGCGGTCGTGCTTATGATGCAAGCCAAGCAGTCAGCCATGCACAAATTATTGCTTTGCTTGAAGCCGCACGCTGGGCTCCATCTTGCTTTGGTGATCAACCTTGGCGTTTTATTGTGTGGAATAAAAATGCTGATGCACAAGCATGGCAGCAAGCGTTTGATTGCTTGGCGCCTAGTAATCAAGCTTGGGTGAAAGATGCACCAGTGTTGATGCTTGTGTGTGCAGATACCGTGTTCAACCACAATCAGCAGCCAAATCGCTGGGCGCAATACGACTGTGGCGCGGCAGCTGAAAACTTATGCTTGCAGGCAAGTAGCATGGGGCTCATGGCGCACCAGATGGGCGGTTTTAATGCAGAAAGCGTACAAGCCACCTTTGCGATTCCAGCGCAATACACACCAATGGCAATGGTTACTGTCGGTTATGCCGCGGAGGTCTCCAGTTTGGCTGGCGATATACTCACCCGTGAAACTGCGCCACGTACGCGCCGACCACTCAATGAACTGTTTTTTGCAGATGCATGGGATAAGCCGATTAGTGAGTAATGTAATGTTTTATACAGTTTCGTGACGCTAAACTTAAGGGTACTTCTATAAATACATTTTTTGGATGCATTACTGCGTTGCGCGGTTTTTTGGTTACGGCCGCTTCGCTTAACCTAAAGGTTAGCCTACACCGCAACTTACGTTGTCGCAGCCTCGCTGTATACCGCATGCTATCTCGGCTTCTGTGTTCCGTGCGCCTTGTACTGCATCCCAAACTCTGTATTTATAGAAGTACCCTTAACTAATAGTGTCACCTCTGCTAAACTTACGTGAGTTTTTAAACTAATCAATTATTTTTAGGATGTAGCTATGGCAGTTGTTGCACTCAATAAAGCGAATTTTAAAGAAACAATCGAAAACAATAACTTTGTGATTGTAGATTTTTGGGCACCGTGGTGTGATCCTTGTGTTGCCTTTACGCCAACGTTTGAAGCGGCTGCGGCAGCAAATCCAGACATCGTGTTCGGCATGGTAAACACTGAAACAGACCCAGACATTGGCGAGTACTTTGACGTGAACCAGATTCCAGGTGTTTTGGTGATTCGTGAACAAGCCGGTATTCATGCGCAAGTAGGTGAAATCGGCGCGCCAGCATTGGATGAAATCATCAAATGGGCACGTGATTTTGATATGACTGAAGTACGTGAGTACTACAAACAAGAAGCTAAAAAAGCTAAGAAATAGATAGTTAGTAGTAGGGAAAGCGGTGATGTAAAGTCACTAAAATAAAAAGCGGCTTAATTTAAGCCGCTTTTTATTTGTGCTGAATCGAGGTTATGATTGCTAACGTCTGAGTTGGTATCTTACTTGATGGGTTAGGATAATTACTTTTTTACATATTTAATTGAAATAACTTTAATAGCTAACCAAACACCCACAACCCCAGACATTAAAAGTTTCCATACTCCCTCATCTTTGCCTGTTACTAAAAGTATTACTCCAGCAAGTAATGCAACTAATGAGAATAGCAAATATAGAATCAATACGGCAGTATGATAATTGGAGAGTTTAACTAAAGCATCGTTTGGTTTGTTAAAGTTGATTTCACCTCTAGCGCGCTTACTAATATAGTTTCGATGATAGGCTGCAAAAAAACATGTAAACCCTAATGGCCACCAATTTACCAGTGTTGCTTTAAAGGCTATTAGAGTAACAGTAGTTAAAATAAAAATAACTCCTGAAACCACATAAAGCCAGATGAATGCAATACGATGACTATGAGGGTTTGGTAGTTGGATGTCGTTCCAGTCCTTTACTAAGTCTAATCGTCCTTTTACTCCAATTTGGTATGCACGAAAAAATAGAAAAAATGAAATGCAAAAAATGGAGGTAATTATTAGCAAGACCATCTTGTTACCCTAACCTAAAGTAGGTGTCCTATTCGAGGATTTAGAATACTTCAAAAGTGAATGCCATATAGTATTGAGGTAGCCGCTAATCCTCATTTTTTGCTTGGCGCTTACTTTAAAAAGACCCCGTAGTCACCAGTTTGTATGAATAATAAGCACCAATTGCCATCATCACATACATGGGGAAATCGCCATTTTTAGACATCTCAGATTTGTTCGGTGAGGTCATCCAGCGATTGAGTAGCCATAGCACCAGAATAATCACGGGGATTGCCATCATGTTGGTGGTTGATTGGAATATTTTGTGTAGTAGCATTTTGAGCCAGCCATCTTCACGGAATAACTCCAAGGCGATGCCGACAATGCCGATCAGCATTAAGCCCATGCTGATGACTGAGTAAAGCACGCTACGCTTGCTTTCTGGGTCAATGTCTTTGTTTTTACTGTATTTGTTTGGATCGACTTGCTTGTTTTTCACAGCCATATTGCACTCCCAGTGTGTTCAATATTAATGCTTAATTAGCCGCTAAATATTTGCTCGGGTCTACTGATTTACCTTGGCGGCGGATTTCAAAATGCAGATTTACGGTGTTGCTATCGGTGTTGCCCATTTCTGCAATTTTTTGACCGCGGCTGACTTGCTGGCCTTCTTTTACCAAAATCAGGCTATTGTGTGCGTACACAGATAAATAGGTGCTGTTATGTTTAATAATCACCAGTTTGCCGTAGCCGCGTAAGTCCGAGCCGCTATAAATGACTTTGCCTGCGGCAGCGGCTTGAATCGACTGCCCTGTGCTACCTGCGATATCAATACCTTTGTTGCTGGCATCATTGAACTCAGCTGTGACTTTGCCTTTGGTTGGCCACGCCCAATCTATATCTTCTGGCGATTCTGCGACTTTCTTAGGCTCTGCTTTTGTATCGGTTTTAGTGTCTGGTTTAGGTTCTGATTTGGCATCTGCTTTTGCTTCGACAACAGGCTTACTGCTGGCGACTACAGGTTTGGTTGTTGTTTTTTCAACTGCAGGCTTACTGATTGGTAAGGGTGTTTTAAGTGCTTCGTCGCTATATGGCTCGCGTATCGCTTTGGGGTCATTAATAGCAACAACGGTGATTTCTTTGGGTTTGGGCGTTGCGGTGCTTGTTGTTGCTGGCTCTGAGCCTATTGGGTAAGTAGTAACGCCGTCGCTATTGGTTTGAGCGGCTTTGTTATCGGACTCGTCTGGTTTGTCTTTTAAAGCGCCAAATTGGAGCGTTTGCCCGACTTTGATGGTGTAAGGGGCTTCGATGTAATTCGCATGTGCAATGTCTTTGTAGTCGTAGCCATACTCAAGGCCAATGCTAAATAGTGTGTCACCTTTTTTAACTGCGTAATGATCAGGCCGCCAGTCTCCCGGCTTGTAAGTAGGCCGATTAGCTAGCAATTTAGTTTGTGCTGCGGTTTTGGGTGAGGCAGACTTGCTTGTAGCAGTGCTGTGTGAAGGGAGTCTATCAATCACTGGTGCTGGTGGGTTGCTGCTACAACTGGCAAGTAGCAAGGTTAGAGCTATGTAACGCATTAAAAAAAACATACTTAACTGACACCGCCTAATAAGGGTACGAATTTCACTGGTTCTAATTTGGTTTGCCGATAATCTGATTGGGAAATACGCTCTACCAAAAACAAAATCTGCTCGTCTGTGCCAACTGGAATCACCAAGCGCCCGCCGATGGCGAGTTGCTCCAGCAGGTCTTGTGGAATATGGCTGGCAGCGGCGGTGACGATAATGGCGTCAAATGGCGCAATCTGCGGCAAGCCCATGTTGCCATCTGCATGATCGAGCTTTACGTTGATGCATTTGAGTTCACGCAGATGTCCGCGTGCTTTCATCACCAATGGGCGAATGCGTTCAACGGAGTAAACCTCTTTGGCTAATCTTGAAAGTACAGCTGTTTGATAGCCGCAGCCTGTGCCGATTTCCAGCACTTTTTGCAAGGGTTGTCCGTTGCGTAAAATTTCAGACATGCGCGCCACGATATAAGGCTGTGAGATGGTTTGACCATAGCCGATAGGCAGTGATACATCTTCATAAGCGCGGATAGACAGGGCTTCGTCTACAAAAATATGGCGTGGTATGGTGGAAATAGCAGAAAGGACGACTTCATCTTTAATGCCTTGTTCACGTAAGCGTACTAACATACGCTCGCGCGTGCGTAGCGATGTCATGCCAATGCCAGCTTGTGAGTTGGGTCTTATTATTGCCAATTGTGTGTTCCTATTAGCTTTTTAGCCAGTTTCTGATTTCGGCAATTTGTGCGTGATTGGTTAAATCGACTTGAATCGGCGAAATAGATACTTGATTGTTTGCCGCAGCGTAAAAGTCAGTGCCTTCGCCGCCATCGTTTGGTTGACCTGCCGGACCTACCCAATACACAGTCTCATTGCGCGGTGTTTTGAGTTGGATCACAGGTTCAGCCTTATGACGCTTACCTAGGCGCGTTACCACGCGGCCTTGCAGTTCATCATAAGGAACATCTGGTACATTGACATTGAGCAATGTGGCTGCTTTAAAGCCAGTTTGCTGATAGTGCTGTACTAGTTCAACCGCTATTCGTGCCGCGGTTTCAAAATTTGTGGCGTTATGTTGCGTCATGGAAATGGCAATGGATGGAATGCCAAGTAAATAGCCTTCCATTGCAGCGGCAACCGTGCCTGAGTAAATGGTGTCATCGCCCATGTTGGCGCCATCGTTAATGCCGCTAATGACCATGTCCGGCATGTCGTCCATCAAGCCTGTTAGAGCAATATGCACGCAGTCTGTGGGTGTGCCATTGACATAAAAAAAGCCGTTTGTAGCTTTTTTGATGCTTAAAGGGCGATCCAGCGTGAGCGAATTGCTGGCGCCGCTTCTGTTTCGTTCAGGCGCAACCACGGTAATATCAGCGATTTTAGCAATGTGTTCTGCCAGTATATTCAGGCCGGGCGCAAAGTAGCCATCGTCGTTGGAGAGCAGTATTTTCATACGTGACTTACTAAGAGTATTTTCATGCTATAAATTATAGTAGAAGACTACGTGTTTAGTGTGGTCTTATCTTAAAACTTAGCACAATTTTAGGTTTAGTTTGCACGGGTGAGGCGTGCGTAAAAGATTGCGCAGCCAAAAAACAGGATAGTCAGCATAATTTCTGCCAAGGCAAGCTGTGCTGAAAGACCAATATCAGACCAGGCACGTACTACGCCTTCGGTAAAGTACAGCAAAATAAACATACTCGCCCATTTGTAGGTGTAGCGCTTACCGTTCAAAATGCCAAATAATGGCAATAACAGCGGCACCGCTTTAAGCATGAGCAGTGAGCCGCCGGGTTTGAATGGCGCCAATACAGTTTCCCACGCCAACGAAAGCAGAATGAGTGCGATAAGGCTGATGGATGCGCCTAGTTGTAATTTTTTAATCATAAGTTCTTTTATTGTTGAGCTGCTTTAGACATGCTGACAAACGCCTGCCTTGCGGATTGTGCATCGTGAATTGCTTGTTCGAAGTTAAAGCGTAGTATTTTAGATGATGTTTCTGGATTGCCTTCTATATGCGACTCAGTTTCAGCACGCACATCAAAACCAGCACTATCAATGCCTAGTATTGTCGCATGGCTGACAACCAGATCATGAAAGTGTTTGCAATAGGCAATCAGGCTGTCGGCATGGTCTTGATTCATGTGCGTGATCATCGCGCTTTCTATCTCGGCAAGTTGGTCACCGTGTTCTGAGGCGCTAAAAGTAATATCTTCACCTGAAAGCCAGCCCATTTTTCCAAAGCCAGCGATGTAGCGCATTTGAGCAATTTCAATGCGATAGAAGCTAAAGTCATGCATATCAAAGTAACCCGCTGCTTGCGGTAAGTAACGCAAATAGCGAGCACGTAAATTGGCATCGTCTTTGTCGATTTTTACGGCATTGCCAAGTAAGGTGAGCCGTGCATTTGCTTGTAAGTCTTCATCGCCAGCAAAAACCAGCAGCGAGACTTTTGGGTTGGCGATGATGTTTTTGGTGTGTTCTGCAATCGTGCTGATGAGTATGACTGGTTGGCAGCTGTGATCCAACACAAAAGGTGCAACCGAGCAGAATGGGAAGCCATCAAACTTT
>DAIDAH010000071.1 GCA_027310735.1 Methylotenera sp.
GGGTTGTTTTTGGTGCGGCGCTGCAATACCTGAATCGCACGGCGAATTTCGTCATCGCGACCAATCACTGGATCCAGCTTGCCTAATCGCGCCCGTTCGGTTAAATCCAGCGTATATTTTTTGAGCGCTTCGCGCTGACCTTCAGCCTCGGCATTCTGAACTTGCTCTCCGCCGCGCACGGCATCAACAGCCTGCTCCAAGGCAGATTTAGATAAACCATGTGCCTTGAGCAATTTGCCAGCGGCACCTTTATCATCAGCTAATGCCAACAAAAACATTTCACTCGCAATGAAACTATCGCCGCGTTTTAACGCTAATTTATCAGTTACATTGAGTAAATTATTAAGGTCACGTGACACCGCCACCTCCCCTGAACTGCTAGGGGACTTAGGTAAATTCTCAATCGCGCTGGCAAGACCAGTTTTAAGCGGTGCAAGATGCACGCCCGCATGTGCCAGTAGCGAAGCCGTTCCCCCATCCTCTTGGGTGAGCAACGCAGAGAGTAGATGCAACGACTCTATCGTCGGACAGTCATTCGCTACAGCCAGACTTTGTGCATCATTAATAGCTTGTTGAAATTTTGTTGTTAATTTATCAAAGCGCATTTTTCACTCCAATTAAGTTGAACTAACTCTTCTATGGGGCTGATTACTTACTTTTCAATATATAATTCACTCCGCAACTCATTAAACTAATTACAAAAATAGTAGTCCTTTAACATTACTAAATATACAACTATTTAACAGCGCTTTAGCTTTAGGCCTTAAGGTATCAACTTTGACGTATCAACATTGCATGGAGTGAGTTTTGCTAACAAATGCTTTCGCTACCGAGATAATTTCACCGAATCCATCGTGGGTAATTTTAGATACAGAAGACCAATGGCAACGTTTTAGCCAGCCAGTTGGCAACGATCCAGAAAAGCCGCTAATACAATCCAGCTTGTTATTAGACGGCTTACATTGTGCAGCCTGCTCAGGCATCATCGAACATGGTGTGCAGTCTTTACCCGGCATCGTGAGTGCCCGTGTCAGCATGTCTAAACGACGCGCCGTTGTCGTGTGGTCACCAGCTTTGACTTGCCCCTCAAAAATACTGAGCGCGATTCAAACACTGGGCTATGGCGCAAGCCCTGCCTCACATAACGAAAATGAACTCAATGCCACCAGTAAAAATCGTAAGGCATTTTGGCGGTGGATGGTGGCCGGTTTTTGCATGATGCAAGTGATGATGTATGCCAGCCCAAGCTATTTCACCAAAGCCGGTGATATTTCCAGCGACATCAGCCACTTACTCAACTGGGCTTCATGGCTATTAAGCCTGCCGGTAATATTATTCTCCAGCCGTACTTTTTTTGGCAACGCATGGCGTGATTTAAAATTAAAACAAATCAGCATGGACTTGCCAGTTGCGCTAGGCATAGGCATCACATTTATCGTCAGCTCAGCAGCGACTTTTGAGCCGAACAGTTGGTGGGGGCACACCGTCTATTTTGACTCCATGACCATGTTTGTGTTCTTTTTGCTTTCAGCACGCTTAATCGAGGTCAAGCTGCATGCCAGAACACTGGGCGCACTGGAGTCACTGGTAAGCCGCATCCCTGAAAACACTGAACGCATCAATATAGATGGCTCGTTTTCACGCGTACTAAACACGCAACTGAACGTTGGCGACATCGTGCGGGTGAATATGGGCGAAGCCTTTCCCGCAGACGGCAAGCTGGTTCTGGGAAACACAAAAGTAGATGAGTCGTTGCTAACGGGCGAATCAACCCCTATCCATAAAAATCTGCACGACAGCGTCATTGCGGGGAGTTACAACCTAGGCCCAACTGTGCACATCATGCTTGAAAACATCGGTGAATCGACACAATATGGCCAAATCGTTAACCTTATCAATCAAGCTGCCATTGAAAAACCAAGGCTATCACAACTGGCTGACCAGATCGCACGACCATTTTTACTGTTTGTGATTTTAAGCGCTGCTGTTGCCGCTGCTTTGTTGTGGGACGTTGACCGTGGGCGCGCTTTGATGACCGCCGCTGCGGTGCTCATTGTCACCTGCCCTTGCGCCCTATCGCTAGCGACACCTGCTGCCATGCTAGCCAGTGCCAGCGCATTTGTAAAACGCGGCATTCTTATTCGCCGCCTGCAAGCCATTGAAGGCATTGCCAAAGTTGACACTGTCATTTTCGACAAAACAGGCACACTTACCGAAGATCACATTCAAGTGGAGAGTATTAGCTACAAAGAAGGTTTATCTGAAAGTAACGCGCTTGCATTAGCCGCAGCCATTGCACAGCATTCATTGCATCCGGTTTCACGCGCGATTTTCACCGCACACCAACAGAGCCTATCACCAGACCTACTGCTTACTTTAGAGGACATTCAAGAAGAAGTCGGTGCTGGCATGAGCGCCACGCTTAGCAGCACGAATAGCCAAACTAATCTATTTGAAGGCCGCTTAAAGCTTGGCTCTGCGAAATTTTGCGGTATTCAAGACGATGACCCGCAAACCCAGCAAGTATTCTTGGCTGACGCGCATGGCTGGCTAGCCACGTTTGACTTGCAAGAAGCAATTAAACCGCATGCTGCAGAAGCCATACAACAACTTAAAAAACTGCATCTGGAAGTTGAGCTACTATCAGGCGACCAAGCGCATACGGTAGAAAGCCTGACCAACGCCATTGGCATTAGCAAATTCATGGCGGCATGCAGCCCGGATGACAAACTGACGCGCTTACATGCCCTCAAACAGCAAAACAAAAAAGTGCTCATGGTTGGCGATGGCTTAAATGATGGCCCAATCCTCGCCAGTGCGCATGTATCAATTGCCATGGGTAAAGGTGTGCCGCTCACACTGGCGCATGCAGATTACATTTTCTTAAATGGCGACATTAGCCAAATCCCGCACCTGATTCGCCATGCGCGACGCACCATGCTGGTGATTAAGCAAAATATCGCATGGGCAATTGTTTATAATTTAATTAGCATCCCGCTGGCCTTTTCTGGCGTATTATCAGCATGGTTAGCAGGCTTGGGCATGGCCATCAGTTCGCTGATTGTGGTTGCTAATGCACTACGCCTAACTAGTTTTGCAGCATCACCATCCCTCACCACACCAACCAAGGTTTTGTAATGGATATTTTATTTATGCTCATCCCACTCTCTGTCGTCATGGCACTTGCCGTGCTGGGGGGGCTTTGGTGGGCGGTCTACCGTGGTCAGTTTGAAGATATTGAAGAAGAAGGCCGTAGAATTCTTGAAGATGACGATACTAATACTCAATAAAAGCTACCTGCCTTAATTTTTTCAACCTGACTTTCACATGCAAACAGCACTGATTTACAGCACTCTACTGATGGGACTCGCTGGCGGGCCGCATTGTGTCGCCATGTGTGGCGCAGCTTGCACCTCATTTACACAATCGGAAGAACATCCATACGCCATCTATTTCTACCATCTGGGTAGACTTTGCGGCTACGCTTTACTCGGTGCGATTGCCACGTTCGCAATCCAAAGCATCGCATGGCTATCCAGTTACACCGCAGCACTTCACCCGTTATGGACGTTTTTTCACGTACTGGTATTTTTCTGGGGCGTCATACTCATTGTTTATGCGCGGCAGCCGGTTTGGGTAGACCGTGCAGGCAGAAACATCTGGCAGCATGTCAAAAAACTCAGCTTAATCAAAGGCGGCTATTTTTACATCGGCATGCTGTGGGCGCTGATGCCATGCGGCCTGCTTTATTCTGCGCTCATCATCGCCTCGTTCAATGGCAAACCGCTTGATGGCGCATTAAGTATGGCGGCATTTGCCATTGGCTCTAGCGCATCTTTATTTTTTGCACCGTGGTTATGGCTTAAACTAAAAACAACGCTTGTAGAGCCTTATGGCATGCGCCTCGCAGGCTTGTTACTCAGCGGTGCAAGTGCTTGGGCAATCTGGATGGAACTCACACATCACACCAAAGTGTGGTGTAACTAAAATACAGCGCAACTACATTGGTAATGCAATCAATCTAAAGCCTTCTTGCTGCGTACTCCAAGCTAAATACACCTGCTTACCCTGAGCAATCAACTGCGGATAACCTGCCTGATCCGCTGTACTGGCAAGCACTTTTGCATCTTGCCAACTCTTGCCACCATCATCTGAAAACATGCCCAGAATCTGGTTGTTTTTCCCTTCCACTTCACGCCAAACTAGCCAGACACTGTCACCCAAACTCAACATAGCTGGCTGACCTGCTTGAAGTTGATGATTGCCAAAACGCTTAGCAGGCGATGAAGCCCACGCTACGCCATCCATACGACTATAGTACAAGCCCGGTTTTTTAAGGTTGCCACTAAAATATGCCATGTGATAGCCCCACCAGTCCATGCCGACACCACCTACGGCCAAAGCCGAGCCACCTTCGGCACAAGCATCCGTTTTGCCGTGCTCATAAGTTGCACGTTTAATCACTGGCGGCTGATTGGCTACCGCAGGAATTTCAGCCAATATGTAATCGCGTTCACCGTTGTCAAACTGATGCTGCCACATGGCGGTGACCGTGCCATCAGGCTTATTAGCCGTTGAAATAGAGCCACAGACACTGCCGCCATCAGCCAGCTTCTGCGCACTTTCAAATGAAGCACCACCATTAGCAGACACGGCATAGTCAATAGCTTCAGGCACATCAGAACCCGTCGCCACTTGCCAGATAAGTGTCACCTTGCCGTTAGGAGCAACATTAAGCGTAACCGCCTTAGTATGCTCTTTAGACACAATGACGGGTTTTTCAAAAGACTTGCCACCATTGACTGATCGTGAAAACAAAATAGCGCCTGCCGACGCATTACTTGATGCTTCTGTCCAGACAACATAAATATTGCCGTCATGCCCAATAGTGATTTGAGGCTGAATGTTCTTATCTGCAACATCACCCAAAACAGTTGGTTGTATCGGCGAACTAATCGTCACAGGCTTGGAAAATGTTTTAGCCAGATCACGGCTGACATCAACCTGTACCACTCCTGCATTAACGCCTACTCGCCACACATTACCTGCCGCATCAAACGCTACGCTCACAGCCAAGTCACTCTGTAGCGCAAGACTCTCATGCGCAAAAACTGCCAAGCTAAAACATGCTAGCCAAACTAGCAAAACTGTAGATAACGCCTTCATACGTATAAGTCACCTTCATTTAATAATAACTGACCTCTTCCGCTCAATGCGACAATTTGCCACATGTACAGTCTTGTAACTGGTCTTTATAATCTGCATCAACCAACAATCATACACAGAAACGCAGAACATGAGCTTACTCAAACATCAGCAGCTTGCCGCAGCACTGGCTCTTTTAAGTATCGCCTATTCAACACCATCTTTTGCTTGCTCCAGTTGCGGTTGCACACTCAACTCAGACTGGACGACACAAGGTTACGCCTCAGGTGAGGGCACTCGCGTCGACATACGTTTTGATTACTTTAAGCAAACAGACTACCGCCACGGCACAAATTCCGTCAGCCGCAATGATGTTCAAGCTGCAGGCGTAGAAGTGCAAGACACCACAATCAATCGCAACCTAACGCTAAATCTCGATCATGGCTTCAATCAGGACTGGGCAATTAATGTACAGGTACCAATGTATAGCCGCTCACATGGCACTTATGGCGGTGCGTATCCAGCGACGGATGAATATCTCACCTCATCCTCAAAAGGCATCGGCGACATCCGCGTCACAGGCCGCTACCAAGGGCTCACAGCCGACCACAGCTCAGGCCTGACTTTCGGTTTAAAACTGCCTACTGGAGAAACCAATGACACTTTCAATGATGGCACTACGCAAGTAGACCGAGGCCTGCAATTAGGCACGGGCACTACAGACTTATTGTTAGGTGGCTACCATTTTGGCAACATCAATCGTAATTGGGATTATTTCACACAAGCCACAGTACAAATTGCACTCAACACGCACAGAGACTTCCGTCCGGGTAACGGCCTCAATGCCAGTGCCGGCGTACGCTACATGGGCTTTGAAACGATCATTCCACAATTACAACTGAATGCGCGTATAGAAAAACGTGAGTCTGGCGCTCAGGCAGATATACCAAACAGCGGCGCGACCCTGCTCTACATTAGCCCTGGCGTAACGATGCCAATCAACAAACAGATGCAGGCTTTCGGCTTTTTGCAAGTGCCGCTTTACCAACGTGTGAATGGCTATCAGATTGAGCCAGAGGTGTTATTGTCAGCGGGGATGCGCTACAGCTTTTAATGCTCATCCAACAGCGGCGTGACCAGTTTTTCAAGCAAAGGCAGATCAACCACAGTAGCATTACCCACGCCGCCATCTTTGCGTAAAATACCTTTGCGGTCGATGACAAAAGTAATTGGCAAACGCCAGATGCGGCCATAGCCTTTGTGCTGAGTTTCACGCTCAAAAGCCGCATCAAAATGATAACTTTGCATCACTTCGCGCACTTTTGCATCGTCGGCATCCTCATCAAGGCTGATGGCAATCACGCGCAAGCCTTGCTGCTTATGTTGCGCATAATAGCTTTCAATGACTGGCATTTCTTGGCGGCAAGGCGGGCACCAAGTTGCCCAGAAGTTGATGATTACGACCTCACCTTTTGCGCTAGCCAAAGAAAATGGCTGACCATTTAACAAAGTAGCGGTGAATGCCGGTGCGGCCTTGCCTTCTTCAATGGCATACGCCGAGGTGTGAACAGCAAAGAATAGCGCCGAAAGCGCGAGCCTGAAAATAGAAGTCATGTGTATCATGTGGTTAAGATTTAACGCTAGATGTTAGCATAGGGTAAATATTTTCAATGATGATTTATAGGCTCCTGTAAAAATTGAGTTACTGGGATGCAGTGCAAGGCGCACGGAACACAGGAACCGAGATAGTACGTGGTGTACAGCGAGGTTACGAGTACCGCGCAACGATGCAATGCGCCCAGTAAATCATTTTTTAGAGGTGCCCTTATGACAGACTTAACGGGTAAAACATACGAACAATGATAGCAACCAAGCCTAACGCAAAACGCTTATACAACGACAGCAACGCGCCTCTAGCCAATGCAACGCGGCATAACCTGTGGCGCTTAATGATGTTACGCAGTGTGGTTATGGTGTGTTTGGTCTTAGTCATTATCGGCGTCACCCTAGCCTCCATTCCCCTGCACGTCGCGTCTCTACTACTCTCTATCGCTGGACTAGGCTTGTTGAATGGCATTGCGTGGTGGCGCATGAGTCGTACACGACAAACCTCGCAACAAGAATTACTACTGCAGCTTTTGGGTGACATTGCTGCGCTGACCATGCTGTTCTATTTTAGCGGCGGCTACAGCAATCCGTTTATCTGGATGTACTTATTACCGATTACTGTCGCGGCGGTGGCCTTGCGCATATTTTATGCGTGGATTATTGCCAGCCTCAGCATCGCTTGCTACACCTTGCTCATGTTTTATCACATACCACTTTCGCATTTGCACTTGCACACACATGGCGATGCAACACTGGACATTCACCTCGTCGGCATGTGGCTAGGCTTTGTTGTCAGTGCGACGATTGTGGCGGTATTCATTGCGCGCATTGGGCAAAACCTGCGTGACTACGATAAAACCATTTCTGAAGTCCGCGAAAAAGCGCTGGAAAGTGAGCGCATGCTAGCGCTTGGAACCCTTGCCACTAGCGCAGCACATGAACTTGGTACACCGCTGGCAACAATGGCTATCGTATGCAAAGAACTCTCGCAAGATTACGCCAACCAACCCGAACTGTTACAGCAACTCGCAATATTGCGCACACAGGTTTCACGCTGCAAAGAGATTCTATCCTCCATCACCCACAATGCAGGTCAGTCGCGCGCAGAGGCTGGACAAGGTGTGCCGTTAAGCGACTTTTTGCAAGATGCGATACAACGCTGGCGCGACACGCGGCCTGCCACAGAGCTTGTGGTCAATATAGAAAATACCTCGCATAACCCTGTTATTTTCATGGATAGAACACTCACGCAAGCCATATTAAACTTGCTGGATAATGCCGCGGATGAATCGCCAGAGCGCGTGTTGTTTAACGCTAGCTGGGACGACAAAGCACTCAAAATACAAATCCGTGATTTTGGTCATGGCTTGAGTGCAGAGACTAAAAGCCAGTTAGGCACACCATTTTTTACCTCAAAAAATGAAGAAGGCATGGGGCTAGGTGTGTATTTAACGCAAGTTACCCTTGCGCGCTACGATGGAGTACTGAGCTTGGACAACCACCCTGAGGGCGGTGTACTCACTTTAGTCAAACTGCTTCTTAAAGATTTGCGTATCGAAAACTTGAAGGTCACACCGTGAACACTTTAAACACCGAAATATCCGACGAAAAACCCAGCCTGCTCTTGGTAGATGACGATCAGGACTTTTTAAATGCCCTCGCACCAGCCATGAAAAAACGCGGATTTTTAGTCAGCATGGCAGATAGCGCAGAAAGCGCATTTGCACTCGCCAGCATTGAGCCGCCGGAATTTGCAGTCGTCGATTTAAAAATGTCTGGCAACTCAGGCTTAGTACTGGTGCGGCAACTCGCCAGCCTAAATGCCGGCACAAAGATTGTCGTCCTCACCGGTTTTGCAAGTGTTACAACCGCGATAGAAGCCATAAAACTCGGCGCGACACACTATCTGGCAAAACCAGTCGATGCCGATGAGATTGTGGCCGCGTTTGAAAAACAGGCAGGTGATGCCAATGTCGCACTATCCTCCAACCCCTTATCTGTAGACCGCTTGGAGTGGGAGTATATTCAACGCATCCTGGCTGAGAATAACGGCAATATTTCAGCTACTGCTCGTAGCTTGAATATGCACAGACGGACTTTGCAGAGGAAGTTGGGGAAGAATCCAACTGCAATTTAATATACAAGGCAGATACGGAACTCTGGGGAACTACGCTCTTCATCATGTGCCTACATGTTAATATTTAACCGCACACGCACAGAATCCCCTGCTGATATTTGTTCTTTTTTACGCGTACTAAGTTTAACTGGCAAGATATAACAACCTGTTTTACTGTAGGGAAAAATAGAAGTTTCCCATGAAGCACTTCCTATCGTTGCAAGCACCTTGACTGAACCCCATCCACGTCTTTTACCTTGAAGATTGAGACTGAAAAATTTAATTTCTTCGGACTGATCTTTTGGCAGCGTAATAAAATGCCAAGAACCTTTCTCCGCTTGCCAAAGCCAGCATACACCTACGAAGTCAAAACTCAGATCCATTGTTAGCCCCACACTTCAAAACACATACATCTTTCAAGTACATGCAAAGCAAGCTTTCTTTAACGAAGTTCTAGCAATCACTCATCCGAAAACCGCTGCTCCTTAAACGGATCAGCATCATTATGATAACCACGCACTTCCCAAAAACCGGGGCGGTCTTCTGCATGCAGTTCAATTGCCTTGAGCCATTTTGCGCTTTTCCAAGCATAGCGTTTTGGCACTACCATGCGCACAGGGCCGCCGTGTTCACGTGTGAGTGGCTGACCTAACACCGAATGTGCAACAATGACATCGTCATCCAGTAAGGCCTCTAAGGGAACATTAGTGGTATAGCCATCGTAGCTATGCAAGGTGACGAATTTGGCTGACTCTAGCGGCATGGCCAGTGCGAGAATTTCTTGCGCACGCACGCCCTGCCAATCCATATCCAATTGACTCCAGCGCGTTACACAATGAAAGTCAGACACATCCGTGACTTGCGGCAGCGCCTGAAACGTAGCCCAATCTAGCTTAACTTCATGCTCGACCAGACCATACACGCGCAATGACCATTCCTCTTTGGCAACATTGGGCTTGATGCCCATATCCAGCACAGGGAAATTCTTAACTTCGGTTTGCCCAGCAGGGACGCGGACATTGGCATGCACCTTACCCGGCATTAAACCGCGCTTGGCTAACGCAATTTTTCCCTCAATCAGTTTTTTCCAATCCGGCATGACAAACCCTTTAGTTAAGGTCAAGCTTCAAAGCACTAGCAGTTAACTTGGTTTTTTAAAACTATCCAGCAACAGCAAACCAACACCTACACAAACCGCACTATCAGCCACATTGAACGCTGGCCAATAATAGCTTTGGTAATGAAAAGACAGAAAATCCACCACATAACCCAGTGTGACGCGGTCATACAAATTACCTGCCGCACCACCAAGCACCAAAGCCAGCCCCATGCAAAATAGCTTTTCCTGATGATGCTTACGAATCAGGTAACTAATCACCACAATCGCAACCACCGAAATACCGCCAAAGAACAGCTTTTGCCAGCCGCCAGCATTCGCTAAAAAGCTAAATGCCGCGCCTGTGTTGTGGTAACGCACCAAATCAAAAAAGCTGGTCAGTGTGAGTTGGTCACCATAGGCAAACGCCGCTTGCACCAAATGCTTGGTGTAAAGATCGAGCGCAATGACAATGGCACTGATAACGAACCATTTACGCATGCGTTCTAGCCTCGCCCGCGCCAAATAAGTTGCTCGCACAACGGCCACAGAGTTGCGGATGCGCGGCATCCACACCTACATCAGCACGGTAATGCCAGCAACGATCACATTTAACGTGCGCGCTTGGTGTCACCACAATCCGAACTGGCGCACCAACCTCTTCATGTAAAGTAGCACGAGAAGTAATCAACACAAAACGCAAATCACCACCTAATCTACTTAGTGCTTGATAAGTGTCACTATGAGCATAAATATCAATTTCCGATTGTAATGATGAGCCTACTAGGCCAGCAGAACGCCTCTCTTCAATAGCTTTGTTAGTTAATGCTCTCACATTCAAAATATCTTCCCATGCGAGAATATCAGCATCACTCAAGCCATGTGCTGGCAAGTCATACCACAACTCTTCAAATACGGTTTTATCTGCATCCAATCCCAGCGTTTGCCAAATCTCGTTTGCAGTAAAGCTCAAGATTGGCGCCATCAAACGCATCATGGTGTGCGTAATGTGGTACAGCGCACTTTGCGCGGCACGACGTGCATGTGAAGTTTCACCTGCGGTGTAGAGGCGGTCTTTGAGAATATCGAGGTAGAAACCACCTAAATCTTCTGAACAGAAGCTCACAAATTTTTGTACCGCTGAATGGAATTCATAGCGGTCATAGTCTGCCAAAATTTCAGTTTGCAGTTGCGTTGTCAGATGCAATGCATACTGGTCGATCTCTAGCCATTCACTCACTGGCAACAAGTCTTTACCCGCATCAAAGTCAGCCAGATTCGCTAACAAGAAGCGTAACGTGTTGCGAATACGGCGATAGCTTTCTGCCACGCGCTTCAAGATTTCATCTGAAATCGTCAGTTCGCCAGAGTAGTCGGTAGAAGCTGTCCACAAGCGCAGAATGTCAGCGCCATAAGTGTCCATCACCTTTTGCGGCGC
>DAIDAH010000072.1 GCA_027310735.1 Methylotenera sp.
GTTTTGTTTAGTGAAACCTTAGCTGATTTAGAACAGCTAACCTCAGCTCAAATCATCCAAATGGTGCAGGATTCTGGCATGGTTGGACTTGGAGGCGCGGCGTTTCCTACCCACGCCAAGCTGGCTACGCCTAAGGACCACCCAATTACACACTTGCTGGTCAATGGCTGTGAGTGCGAACCTTTCCTAACCGCAGACCACCGCATGATGCTGGAGTGGCCGCAACACCTGATTGCCGGAGTTCTCCTAGCCATGAAAGCCTGTGGAGCACCACGTGCAATGATTGGGGTAGAAGACAACAAGCCTGATGCTATCGCCGCCATCGAAAAAGTGCTGCCGAAAGACTGCACAATCAGCGTACATGCAGTTCGCACCAAGTACCCGCAAGGCGCAGAGCCGATGTTGATTTCTGCACTACTGGATCGTGAGCTACCTGCTGGTATGCGACCTTATCAAATTGGCGTTGTCATGCAGAATGTAGGCACACTCACCGAGATTGGGCGCTTGATTCCACGCCATCGCGGTTTGATTGAGCGCGTAGTCACCGTAAGCGGCCCCGCTATCAGCAAATCTGGCAATTATCTGATTCCAATTGGCACACCACTGCGCTTTGTTCTGCAACAGGCTGGTGTCACCCATGAGTCGGTAGAAGTCATTCTTGGCGGGCCAATGATGGGCAATGCCATTGCCTCACTTGACGTGCCTGTCACCAAAGCAGTATCTGGCATACTGGTATTCAACCGTAGTGCGATGGAGGCAAGACAAGGCAATGTGCATCCGTGCATTAAATGTGGTGAATGCGTCAATGTTTGTCCAAAAGGACTGAATCCTTCCATGCTAGGCATGCTGGCTGCGCACAGGGAGTACGATGTGATGGCAGAAACTTATCATCTGGATGGCTGTTTCGAGTGTGGTTGTTGCAGTTATGTATGCCCTTCGCACATTCCGCTGGTACAACATTTCCGTGTCGCCAAGCAGGTTGTGCGCGAAAGGCAGGCAGCATGAGTCAGATAGAGCTTAGAACCGCGCCGCACGTGCATGCGCCGCGTTCAGTTGAAACCATTATGTTTAACGTGGTGCTCGCTTTGCTGCCACTTTGTTTTTTTTCGGTTTGGCAGTATGGGTTGTCCTCCGCTGTGCTGATCTTGGCCGTAACCGCGACATGCTTAGGTGTGGAGCGGGTTTTTTCTTCGCAGTCCGGCAAGGGCAACACCCTTGGCGATTGGAGCGCTACTATCACCGGCATCTTGCTGGCGCTAACCTTGCCGCCAAATTTTCCATTATGGATGGGTGTAGTGGCTGGCTTTGCCGCCATGGCATTGGGTAAAGCGATATTTGGCGGTCTGGGTTACAACCCGTTTAACCCGGCCTTGGTGGGGCGCGCGTTCGTACAGTCTGCGTTCCCCTCCACTATTGCCTCGTTCATTCCGGCCTTTGCTCCACAACGTTTCGCAGAGTTTTCGCCATCAACGCTCACCATGCCGTTAATGATTCCAACCGACAACACCGCATGGATAAAAGCTGCTGGCATTGATGCCTTTACTGGAGCAACCCCACTAGCCCGCTGGAAATTCGAAAACTTCACCTACACGGCGCATGACTTTTTAAGTGGTGCAGTTACCGCTTCAGCAGGTGAAACCTCCGCCATATTAATTCTGCTGTGTGGCGCATATCTTGCTGTAAGGCGCTTTATGGACTGGAGGATTCCAGTTGCGGTATTGGGTAGCGCAGCACTGGTGGCTTGGGCGTTTCAACTATACAACCCAGCGCACTTTCCATCACCGCTATTCGTGTTGCTGTCTGGCGGCCTGATGCTGGGTGCGGTATTTATGGCAACCGACATGGCAACATCACCCGTCACACCGCTAGGCATTTGGATTTACGGTGCGTTAATCGGCGTGCTGACTATTATGATCCGATACTTTGGCGGGCTGACTGAAGGCGTGATGTACGCCATTCTGATTAGCAATGCCGCCAGCCCGCTTATCGAAAAATTTACTCAGCCACGTACTTATGGCGCAAGGAGTAAATTATGACAACACAATTCGTTTCCAGCACTGCGCTCATTCGAGCCTTGGGACTGATCGCGTGCATCTGCGGCATTATTATCGTCGGCGTTTACGAAGGCACTTTAGATGCGGTAAACGCCAACAAGAAAATCGCATTGGATCGCCAGATATTCAAAGTACTACCGGGTGCTAAAAGCGTACAAGCTTACGATGCATTGCCTGGCGGAATCTCACCAGCAGGCGATCATGAATCACCATCTGGAGCAATACGTTTCTATGCGGCTTATGACGCAACTGGAAAGTTGATGGGGATCGCGGCTGAAGGCTCATCTGCTGGCTATGCCGACCAAGTGCGCGTGCTGTATGCCTACGACCCTGATAAGCAGGTCATAACAGGCCTAGGTGTCATCACTATGCGCGAAACACCGGGTATCGGCGACAAGATTCTGGTCGACCATGATTTTATACATAACTTCGTCGCATTGGATGTTGCCCTGACCTCTGACATGAAAACCTTGGCGAATGCAGTCAAGACCGTTAAGCACGGCACTAAAGCCAACCCTTGGGAGGTTGATGCCATTTCTGGTGCAACAGTCACGTCTAAAGCCGTCGGACGCGGTATCAACCAATCAGCCGCAATATTACTACCGAGGCTGGTGCCACATATCTCGCAATTACGGAGCAAATCATGAGCACACTTATTTCAAATTTTGATGAATTCATGGATGGGCTGTGGAAACAGAATCCGATCTTCGTCATGATGCTGGGTATGTGCCCTACGCTGGCGGTCACGGTTTCTGCTGTGAACTCCATCTCCATGGGGCTGGCAACGACATTCGTATTGACTGCTTCCTGCTTGCTGATCTCAATACTGCGCCACATCATTCCTAAAGAAGTGCGTATCGCCAGCTTCATTGTCATTATCGCCACATTTGTAACGGTGGTTGATTACTCCATTCAAGCCATCAGCCTTGAGCTTTATGACGCACTTGGCGCCTACATCAAACTCATCGTCGCCAACTGCATTCTGCTGGGTCGTGCCGAAGCTCATGCCGCCAGAATGCCGCCTGTGCCAGCCACGCTCAATGCCTTTGGCATGGGCTTGGGCTTCACGTTGGGATTGTTGGCAATCGGCGGAGTACGTGAGATTTTCGGCGCAGGCAAATTGTTTGGCATTGCCTTGTTTGGGCCACACTTTCAACCCTGGGTGGTCATGGTGCTGCCACCCGGTGGTTTTTTTGTTTTAGCCGGCTGGTTGATTTTGTTCTCAGGTATCCGAGCCAATAAGCAGCGAAAAATTGAAGCTGAGCTGGCATTGAAAGGAGCAAAGGCATGAACAACGAAAGTATCGCCAACATCCTGCTCACGACCATACTCCCAGGCAACTTCGTGCTAGCAATGTTTCTCGGCATGTGCCCGTTTTTAGGCGTATCACAGAAACTGGAAACCGCATTCCCGATGGGGCTGGCAACAGCGTTCGTCATTATGGTCGCCTCAGTTTCAGCCTATTTCATGAACCAGTTACTAGTGCATTTTCACTTGGAGTTTCTGAGTGTGATTACCTTCATCACGGTGATTGCCTGCACGGTGCAACTGGTAGAAATGTTTGTTAAAAAATACTTTCCAGTGCTATTTCGCCAGTTGGGTATTTATCTACCATTAATCGCAACCAACTGTGCGGTATTAGGTGTGGCGCTGTTCCAAACTGCGCGGCAATACAATTTTACGCAATCGCTGGCCTATAGCATTGGCGGTGGCATTGGCTTCACGCTAGCTCTAGTGCTGATGGCTGGTCTGCGCGAACGTCTACAGCTCGCCAACGTGCCCACCATGGTGCAAGGTGCTGCTATCAGCCTAATTCTAGGCGGGATTTTATCACTTTCATTCATGGGCTTTGCTGGCATAGGAGGTGGAGAATGAATTACCTCATTGCCATAGGACTAATACTGCTACTCATGCTGGGCTGGATCATCGTCGAAACACTCGCCAATCTGTTCGCACGCCGTCATCCTGAATTTGGCCCACCTCGAAAAATGGGATGTGGGGGGTGTGGTAATCATTGTGCTGGGCACTGTGATACAGATCATGGTGATACAGACCATCACGATGAAAAATAAAAAATTCTATACAAGTTTTTGAGGATAAATTGAATGAACGCCATCCAAACTGTAGTGACTGAAACAAACGTATTCGAGCCTAATGCAGCTTTTAGGAAACTTGCCAACATCTCAGGCATAGAAGCTTATCGTGCTTTATGTAACGAAGCAGAGCAGGATTACAGCGGATTCTGGGGCAGGCTTGCCAACCAGAATCTAGACTGGAAAAAACCATTCACAGAAGTGCTGGATGAAAGCGATGCGCCCTTTTACCGCTGGTTTCAGGATGGCGAGCTGAATGCTTCATGGAACTGTCTTGACCGCCACCTTGCCACACAGGGCGACAAAATCGCCATTATCTTCGAGGCGGATGATGGCACCAGCACCCATATCAGCTATATGCAACTGCACGGCCGTGTGTGCCGCTTTGCCAATGCACTGAAAGCACAAGGCATCACCTGTGGTGACCGTGTCATTATCTACTTGCCGATGTCAGTAGAAGCCATTGTGGCGATGCAGGCTTGCGCCAGAATCGGTGCGATTCATTCTGTGGTCTTCGGTGGTTTCTCTGCCAAGAGCCTGCATGAGCGCATCACCGATGTAGGCGCCAAGCTGGTCATTACTTCTGATGGGCAATTTCGTGGCGGAAAAGTCATTCCACTCAAGGCCGCTGTCGATGAAGCCCTTGCACAGGGCGGTTGCGAATCAGTAGAAAAAGTAATCGTACACCAACGCACCAATAGCGACATTCTCTGGAATGAACGTGACGTCCGCTGGAGTGACATTCTGACAGGTCAAAGCGACGTATGCGAACCGACTTGGGTTAATGCCGAGCATCCGCTATTCATCCTCTACACATCAGGCTCCACTGGCAAACCAAAAGGCGTTCAGCACGCAACAGCTGGTTATCTGCTAGGCACCATGACCAGCATGCAATGGGTGTTAGATTACAAACCGAATGACATTTTCTGGTGCACGGCTGACGTCGGCTGGATTACCGGTCACTCTTATGTAGCGTATGGCCCGCTGGCATTAGGTGCTACGCAAGTGGTGTTCGAAGGCATACCTACCTATCCAGATGCCGGCCGTTTCTGGCAGATGATAGAAAAACACAAAGTCAGCATTTTTTATACTGCGCCGACAGCAATCCGTTCGCTGATTAAACTCGGCGGCGATTTACCTCACCAATATGACCTTTCCAGCCTGCGCCTGCTTGGTACGGTAGGCGAACCGATTAATCCTGAAACATGGATGTGGTACTTTGAAGTCATAGGCAAAAAGCGCTGCCCGATTGTCGACACATGGTGGCAGACCGAAACCGGCGCACATATGATTGCGCCGTTACCCGGTGCTGTCGCCACCAAACCCGGTTCTTGCACACTGCCGCTACCAGGCATCATGGCGGCCGTAGTGAATGAAGATGGCACGCCAGTGGAAAACAATAACACTGGCCTGCTGGTCATCAAAAAACCTTGGCCATCCATGATTCGTAATATTTGGGGCAATGCAGAGCGCTACAAGCACGGCTACTACCCTGACACCCTGCATGGCTACTATCTGACAGGTGACTCTGCGCAGCAGGATGAAGATGGCTATTTCTGGATTATGGGGCGCATTGACGATGTGCTCAATGTGTCTGGTCATCGCCTTGGCACGATGGAGATCGAGTCCGCACTGGCAGCCAACCCCCTAGTTGCTGAGGCAGCCGTAGTCGGTAAGCCGCACGAAATAAAGGGAGAATCCATCATTGCCTACGTGGTGCTGAAAGGCGCGCGTCCAGATGGCGAAGAAGCCAATCGCATCACCTCACAACTACGTGACTGGGTGGGCAAGGAAATCGGCCCTATCGCCAAGCCGGACGAAATTAGATTTGGTGAGAATCTACCAAAAACGCGCTCAGGCAAAATCATGCGCCGTCTTTTACGTTCACTGGCAAAAGGTGAGGAAATCACCGCGGATATTTCTACGCTGGAAAATCCACACATCTTGGATCAACTGAAACAGGCTGCGCACTAGAAAACCTAAGATTAAATGAACAACTGTCACGTGACAACTGTACCAATTTGACACAGTTTAGAAAAATCAAATGCATCAAGCACGAGGAACTTAGAAAGTTATTAATAAATAATTGATTGATTTTAAAGAGATTTAATAAATTAATTGAATCTTTAACGTTCATTTACTGTGTTGGCATATCAATTGCAATTGCTAACAAAGCCGCTGAACTTATTACCGTAATATTTTTTACCTTACCCAACCACTGCAAATGAAAAGGAAATACTATGATTTATGCATTCCCAGGCCAAGTCGGCGCTAAAATTAAGTACAAAGAGAAATATGACAACTTTATCGGCGGCAAATGGGTTCCGCCAGTAAAAGGCGTTTACCTTGATGTAATCACACCGATCACAGGTAAGGTTTACACCAAAGCCGCCCGCTCTAGCGCCGAGGATATTGAACTGGCGCTTGATGCTGCGCATGCGATTGCGGATAAATGGGGTCGCACAGCCGTTGCAGAGCGTGCCAATATGCTGCTTAAAATTGCAGACAGATTAGAAGCGAATTTAGAATTATTAGCTTATGCAGAAACCGTAGATAACGGCAAACCTATCCGTGAAACATTGAATGCGGACGTACCATTATGTATCGACCACTTCCGCTATTTTGCCGGTTGCCTGCGCGCACAAGAAGGCACACTCAGCGAGTTGGATGAAACAACCGTTGCTTACCATTTTCATGAACCACTAGGCGTTGTTGGTCAAATCATTCCTTGGAACTTCCCATTGTTGATGGCAGCATGGAAACTAGCTCCAGCGATTGGTGCAGGCAATTGCGTAGTAATGAAACCGGCTGAAGCCACACCAATCAGCATTATGATTATGGCTGAACTCATTGCCGACATCTTGCCACCGGGCGTTCTGAACATTGTGAATGGTCAAGGCCGTGAAGTGGGCATGCCACTAGCCAGCAGCAAACGCATTGCAAAAATCGCATTTACCGGCTCTACCGCTGTAGGCCGCATTATTGCGCAAACCGCAGCCAATAGCCTCATCCCAGCCACACTGGAATTAGGCGGTAAATCACCTAACATCTTCTTTGAAGACATTGCCGATGCGGATGATGACTTCTTTGACAAAGCAGTTGAAGGTCTGGTGATGTTCGCGTTCAATCAAGGTGAAGTTTGCTCTTGCCCATCACGTGCTGTGATTCAAGAATCAGTCTATGAGAAATTCATGGAACGCGTATTACCACGCGTTGCGGCAATCAAGCAAGGCAACCCGCTAGATACTGAAACCATGATCGGCGCACAAGCCTCTGAGGTACAAATGGCGACTATCGAATCTTATCTAGACATCGGCAAACAAGAAGGCGCAGAACTCTTAGCAGGCGGCTCACGCTCAACACTTGCAGGTGATTTGTCAGGTGGCTATTACATTCAGCCAACGCTATTTAAAGGCGACAACAAAATGCGCATTTTCCAAGAAGAGATTTTTGGGCCAGTGCTAGCAGTCACCACCTTTAAAGATGAAGCTGAAGCATTAGCCATTGCCAACGACACGCCTTACGGCCTTGGTTCTGGTGTATGGACACGCGACGGCAGCCGCGCTTATCGCATGGGTCGTGGCATTAAAGCCGGCCGTGTGTGGACAAACTGCTACCACGCCTACCCAGCACACTCAGCGTTCGGTGGCTACAAAGAGTCTGGCCTAGGCCGCGAAACCCACAAGATGATGCTAGACCACTACCAACAAACCAAAAACTTGCTAGTGAGCTACTCACCTAAAAAACTAGGTTTCTTTTAACTTACTCAACATAAAAAAAAACCTCCAGCATATTGCTGGAGGGTTTTATATATAAACTCAAACGATGAGTATGTCTATTTTACTGCTGTTGTTTTTGATTCTCTTGTAGCGTTTACGCTGGTGATTGGTGATTTTTCTAATGAAATAGTCACTTGTTCAGGATAACAATACATTGCACCGGTAATCATATCTGTTATACCAAAGTCCAGTAAGACACTAGCCACACCAGCACCAGTAGCACCACTGACAACTTTAATCGTAGATTGCTCATATCCATTTGCATTGCATGTGGCGATAATGTCATCTTTATCTTTGCCCACATAAATGATATTTGATGTGCTACTAATCCTACCGATGTTTCCATCTCCAACTCTGGTTATTTCACAATTTGTTTCTTTTGGTTCAAGTATAAATGTAATTGATTGTTGTGTACCTTGCGTTATGCTTGCACAACCAGACACAAGTGATACTAAAGAAATTAGTGAAAAATTTGTTAAAAGTCTCATGACTACTTCCCATTTTGAATAGTTATATTTTTTATTATTAATAAACATGGCATAAATCAACCTTACTATTACGACTTAATGGCATGTTTACATGCAAATGCCCATAAAACGTTTTGCAACTACGACACAAGCGACCTGCCCAGTAACATTAAGAATCACTTGAAAGTTAACCCTAATTTCACATCCTCGCCTAAGAAAAACTAATGTATGGAATATACCACTCTTTTAAATTCATTTTGATTGATAATCTGAGTTTAAAGAGCACTATGCAAGCCAAAGGAATACCACTACCTTTACAGTTTCATTGTCCATACGCATAAGGTATTCAATGGTGCTCAGTAAGTTACTGTATACCATAGTCTATAGCGCACTAGCGTAAAACCACTTAAAATGCATTGCGATTTATGTGACTTCAGTAATCATCAGCATAAAAAAAATTCAACAAAATAGTATTGTGACCTTATGTACACTTCAATGACGTTAAATGAAATATGCTCAGTTAATCCGACGACTGTATCCCTAGACACGATACTGTCAGATGTACTTGAAGTCATGAGCAGCATGAGCATCAGCTCCGTAGTTGTTGTTGAAGGCAGGCGCCCGGTAGGCATCTTTACAGAACGAGATGCGTTATGCATCGTCCCTGAATTACTTGACACTAAAACCACAAAAGTGGGCAGCCTCATGAGCAGTAACCCTGTCGTTGCGCCCCAACATCTAGACTTATTCGAGGCATACCACCTTTGTGCCCAAAAGAACATACGCCACCTTATTGTTGTGGATAAGGAAGGTAATCTATTTGGAATAGCCACTGATACCGACTTTATGAAAGTATTAGGGTTGGATGTGTTTTCTGGTCAGGAGAAAGTCGAAAACATCATGAGCTTTAACACAAGCTCACTCTCAAAGCATGCCACGCTAAAAGAGGCTATTGTCCTAATGGTTAAATTCAATACACGCGCTATTGTGGTGACTGAAGAAGACAAACCAATCGGCATTATCACAGAACGTGACCTAGTTAAACTTGGTCGAGATGGGATTGATAGCAATATACCATTAGTCAATGTGATGTCCAGTTCAGTGATTACGGTACAACGCAGCCGCTCAACTTACTTTGCGATTGAACTCATGCGAGAGCAGCAAATACGTACGCTTGCTGTCGTCGATGATCACGGTATATATCAAGGAATTTTAACTGAGCACGATGTAGTTAAAAAAATAGAAAACCGCTATATCAGCATATTAAATACGATTATTAAAAAACAAGCGGATGACATTGATCGTATCCTTCAGGAATTGGATGAAAAACATGTATTATCCGCAGTACTACACGAATCACTGGGCGTTAGCCTGATTATTGCAGACCCAGCTAAAAATGTACGCTACTTAAATCCTTCTGCTTCAAAACTGTTTCAACAGTCGACTGAAAGTATTGTTGGTGAACAACTGGAGTTATTATTCAGTAAAATTGGTATGGCAACAGACGATCTTTGCATCGCATTAGATGAAGTGCAACGTGGAGCTAGTTACGAATTTGATTTTAGCCACCAGATAAAAGACGAAACACGCTAGCTACATGTACGGATAGCACCAATTCAAGATGAAAATAACAAGTTACTTGGTTTTGTACAAACGATACAGGATGAAACGGAAAAAAGACATTCTGAACGAAAATTAAAACAAGCCGCCTCAATTTTTGAAAATACGATTGAAGGCATCATTATCACAGATGCTAATGCCAAAATCCTTTCGGTCAACCCCGCATTTATCAGAATTACTGGTTATGAAGAGGATGAAGTACGTGGCAAAAATCCAAGTATATTAAGCTCGGGCAAGCAGGATAAAGCTTTCTATCAGCGCTTGTGGGAATCACTGCAATCCAGCGGTTACTGGCAAGGTGAATTATGGAATCGGCGCAAAAATGGAGAGGCCTATGCCGAATGGCTTACGATTAGTGTCATTCTGGATGCTGATGGCAAAGTAAAAAATTACATTGCTGTCTTTGCCGACATCACCTCGTCAAAAATAACACATGACGAATTTGAATTTTTAGCACACCATGACCCTCTAACAAACCTGCCAAATCGCCTGCTATTTAATGCTCGACTGGCTCACTCGCTATCTCGTATCAACCGTACAGGAGACAACTTAGCTGTACTGATGATTGATTTAGATGGATTCAAACTCATTAACGACCAATTTGGTCATCAGTCTGGCGACCAAGTACTTGAAGTTGTTGCTGAACGCTTGGTTGCCAATACACGCGGCGAGGATACCGTCGCTCGTTTAGGTGGTGATGAGTTTATAGTATTGTTGGAAGATATTGTAGGAGTCGATGGCGCGATGGATATTGCCAACAAATTAATTCAGGAAATATCACAACCAATCATACTGGATACAAATATCATGTTAGTGACAGCAAGCGTTGGCATTGCTCTTTCTTCTACGATAAACAACAAACCAAAAGCGCTGGTCAATCTTGCTGATGATGCAATGTACAAAGCAAAAAATGCTGGTAAAAATACTGTCGTATGTGCAGAGGCGCCGCCTCAAAGCAATCTGAAGTTACTGGAAACAAATGTATAAATCCCTATTTGGAGTTGTAATTAAGAAGGTTCGTTTAGAACATGGCTTTACACAAGAAAAGTTAGCTTCACAATCTGGTCTAGAACGCACATTCATTTCCATGCTAGAGCGAGGAATCAAACAGCCCAGCCTTAAAACCATCAGTAGTCTTGCTAAGGCTGTCGGACTGAAAAATTCTGAATTACTGCATCTGGTTGAACATGAGATTCATTTGGAAAATAGAAAGTTGAACCCCAATGCAGATGCTACAGAGGATCAACGTCGCCTAGATATGTTGGATGCTGAGCGTG
>DAIDAH010000073.1 GCA_027310735.1 Methylotenera sp.
TGCACGAGCGCTCATAGGCTTGACAGGATCGCAGCAAGTAATGTTAGCTGAACAGATTGTGCAAAGTAATTATTCGGTACGTGAAGCTGAGCAGTTAGTAAAAAATCATAATGACCAGTTAGCGCAACATATTAATAATACGGATAAAAAAATAAAAATAGATAAAGTTATCAGTCCTGAAATAACAAAGCGCCAAGAGCTAATAAGTAATAAATTAGGTGTGGCTGTAAGTATTAAAGCAGATGAAAGTGGCGCAGGAATTATGAAAATAAGCTATGCGAATTTAGATCAATTAGATGAAATTCTTGGAAAAATTACATTTTAGACAGTAGGTTCAATGATTTGGATTTCAAGCATTTTTGTTTGGCTTTACTTGAACTTAACCCTTGACTAAAGGTCGCGCTTAATTCAAAATCGCGGACTTATCGAAAAGCGCAATAATCCAAATAATAATTTAGCGTGAAAATTAATTCAACTAGGTGTAAGTCTTGTCCGTAACTAATACATCAGATGTTTTTAGTAAAATGCTTAAAATTCAACTGATTGCGACATTTTCTGTTGCATTTGTAGTGTTTTTTGTTTCAGGATTAAGTGCAAGTGTATCAGCAATGATAGGTGGTTTGTCTGTCGTAATGGGCGCATATATCGCAGCAAAGGTTGCGAAGCGTGGCGCAAATAATTCAGATGCAACTGCAATATTGGTGAATCTGCTAAAGGCTGAGGCGATAAAGATTTTAGTAATCATCGTTACATTGATGATTGCATTTAAGATTTACGCGCATTTGGTGCCTTTTGCGTTGATTGCGGGTTTGGCGGCAGCTGCATTATTTTCAGGTGCGGCACTTAGTAAGCTGAAAGTATAAAAGCAGCTTTTAGTGGCTGTGGATGAGATCTTCAAATAATAATTTTTAAACGAAATTTTAGTTAGAGTAAATCAGATTATGGCAATAGAACATGCAGAACAGGCATTAACCCCTTCTAGCTACATTGAGCACCATTTAAGCTTTAACGCGCAATCTGTAGGTAATGGTAGCTTTTGGGTATTACATTACGACACATTTATCATGTCTGTCGCATTAGGTTTTATTGTAATGGGGCTGATTTGGTGGGTAGCACGCGGCGCAACTTCAGGCGTGCCAAGTAAAGGTCAGGCTTTTGTTGAGTTGGTCTTTGGTTTCGTAGATGATCAAGTTAAAAATATATTTCACGGTAATCGTCATAGTTTTATTGCGCCTACTGCCTTAACTGTATTTTTGTGGGTATTTGCAATGAACTCTATGGACTTTCTGCCTGTAGACTGGATTGCGGGAATCGTTAAGTTTTTTGGTGGTGAGCATGCTAAATGGCGCTCAGTGCCGACTTCTGATATTAATACTACTTTTGCTTTAGCGCTTTCAGTGTGGATTTTGATGATATTTTTCTCTATCAAGGTCAAGGGTTTAGGGGGCTTTGTACATGAGCTTTTTTGTGCGCCATTCGGTACTAAAATATGGGTTTGGCCAGCAAATTTCTTGTTTAACTTGATTGAGTATGTATCAAAGCCACTCTCACATTCATTGCGACTATTTGGCAATATGTATGCTGGTGAAGTTATTTTCTTGTTGCTTGGTCTTTGGGCGTCAACAGGATTGTCAGGCACAATTTTTGGTGCGATTTTAGGTGCAGGCTGGTCAATATTTCATATTTTGATTGTTGCGCTACAAGCTTTTATTTTCATGATGTTGACAGTGGTGTATCTTGCCATGGCGCATGAGTCGCATTAATTAAAAATAGTATTGTTTTTTGTAATTTAGTAGTTTTATTTTTATCGGTAGTTATTAGTTTAATTTAGAGAGGGTAATAAAAATGGATGCATTAGCAATGATTCAAGCCTACACAGGCGTTGGTATTGGTTTAATTATTGGTTTGGGCGCTGCGGGTGCTTGTATCGGTATTGGTATTATGTGTGCAAGTTTCCTAGAAGGTGCTGCACGTCAACCAGAAATGATTCCACAATTGCAAGGTAAAGTGTTCTTGCTATTAGGTCTTATCGATGCTTCATTCATTATCGGTGTTGGTCTAGCAATGATGTTTGCATTTGCTAACCCATTATTAAGCGTAGTAGCTAAGTAATTAATTGTGAATTTCGCTTGGGCCCTCTAGGCTCAAGCAATTGATAAGAAATTGATTACTATAACGATTTATAAAATGGATCAAAAATGAACATTAACTTTACACTTATCGCACAAGCTATTGCATTTGCTGTGTTGATTTGGTTCACGGTGAAATTCGTTTGGCCGCCGCTGTTGACAGCTATTGAAGCGCGCCAAAAGGAAATTGCAGATGGTTTGGCTGCGGCGCAAGAAGGTAAAAGCGCTTTAGAAGTTGCTGCTAAAAAATCAGAAATCACTTTGAACGAAGCTAAACAAAAAGCAAGCGAGATTATTGGTCAGGCAGAAAAGCGTGGATCGCAAATCGTTGAAGAAGCTAAAGGGAATGCTAAGGCTGAAGGCGAACGTATCATTGCAGGAGCCAAAGCTGAGATTGACCAAGAGCTGAACCGTGCAAAAGAAAGTTTGCGTTCGCAAGTGGCATCACTGGCCGTTGCCGGTGCTGAAAAAATCTTGCGTAAAGAAATCGATGCAAGTGCACATAGCGAAATGTTATCTAAACTAGCTGCAGAACTCTAAGAAAGTATAGGGGAAGGAAAACCATGGCTGAAATATCAACCATAGCACGGCCTTACGCAGTTGCAGCTTTTAATCTTGGTAAAGAGCAAAACTTGCTGGCCAAGTGGTCTGAAATGTTAGGTTTTGCTGCTGCTGTCGTAAATGATACGCAGATGCAGGCATACATTCAGGATCCAAAAGTCGTGAGTGCTGAACTGTTGGCAACCTTTTTAAAGGTTTGCGGCGACAGACTCAATGAGCATGGGCAAAACCTGATTAAAGTATTGGTTGAATATGGCCGTATGTCAGTTTTACCAGCCATTGCAGCGGCGTTTGAAGAGTTGAAAGCGCAAGATGAAGGTGTGCTAGATGCGCAGATTATTGCTGCAGCTAAACCAAGTGCCGCAGAAGTTAAAGATTTAGTAAAACGTCTAGAGGCTAAGTTTGGTAAAAAGATTGAAGCCGCTGTTTCTGTAGATCCAGAGCTAATTGGTGGCATTAAAATTATTGTTGGCGATACCGTGATAGACGCATCCGTCAAAGGTCAGTTACAAAATTTAGCTTATTCACTTTCAGCGTAAAGCATAAGCAAAGAAAATTTTAGGCAAAGAAAAAATTAGGAGCCACAATGCAGTTATCTACATCAGAAATCAGTGAACTGATTAAAAGCAGATTAGAGAATTTTTCTACTTCAGCTGAAGCGCGTACACAAGGTACAGTTATTTCAGTTACAGATGGTATCGTACGTATTCACGGCCTTTCAAATGTCATGGCCGGTGAGATGATCGAATTCCCAGGCAACACTTTCGGCTTGGCGCTTAACTTAGAGCGCGACTCAGTGGGTGCAGTGGTTTTAGGTGATTACGAGCACATTACAGAAGGCGACGTTTGTAAATGTACAGGTCGTATTTTAGAAGTACCAGTAGGCCCAGAATTAATTGGTCGCGTAGTGAATGCGCTAGGCCAGCCAATTGATGGTAAAGGTCCAGTCAATGCTAAATTGACTGACAAGATTGAAAAAGTTGCGCCAGGTGTTATTGCGCGTAAATCGGTTTCGCAACCAGTGCAAACAGGTCTGAAGTCAGTTGACTCTATGGTTCCAGTCGGCCGTGGACAACGTGAGTTGATTATTGGTGACCGCCAAACAGGTAAAACTGCCGTAGCGGTTGATGCGATCATCAACCAAAAAGGTCAAAACATGACCTGTATCTATGTAGCTATTGGTCAAAAGGCTTCTACTGTTGCAAACGTAGTGCGTAAATTAGAAGAAAATGGCGCGATGGCTTACACCATCGTCGTTGCTGCTACAGCATCTGACTCAGCTGCATTACAATTCTTGGCACCATACGCTGGCTGTACAATGGGTGAATATTTCCGTGACCGTGGTGAAGATGCACTGATTGTGTATGATGATTTGACTAAACAAGCGATTGCATATCGTCAAATTTCATTGCTTTTACGCCGTCCACCAGGCCGTGAAGCTTACCCAGGTGACGTGTTCTACATTCACTCACGTTTGTTAGAGCGTGCTGCTCGCGTAAATGAAGAGTATGTTGAAAAATTCACTAATGGTGCTGTTAAAGGCAAAACTGGTTCATTGACTGCATTGCCAGTGATTGAAACAGCTGCTGGCGACGTTTCAGCATTCGTTCCAACAAACGTAATTTCAATTACCGATGGTCAGATTTTCTTGGAAACTGACTTATTCAACGCTGGTATTCGTCCTGCGATCAACGCTGGTATTTCAGTGTCTCGCGTAGGTGGTGCTGCACAAACTAAAGTAATCAAGAAATTGGGTGGTGGTGTTCGTTTAGCTTTAGCCCAATATCGTGAGTTAGCTGCTTTTGCACAATTCGCTTCAGATTTAGACGAAGCAACACGTAAACAATTAGACCGTGGTCGTATGTTTACTGAGTTGATGAAACAAGCACAATATGCACCGTTAAGCATATCTAACATGGCAATTACTTTGTTAGCTGCAAATAAAGGTTACTTTGACGATGTGCCTACCAATAAAGTATTAGCTTTTGAAAGCTCATTACATGGTTTTATGGCTTCTAAATATAAAGCATTGATGGATGGTATTGAGTCAAGTAAAGACTTAGCTGGTGATAACGAGAAAGCGGTTGAAGCAGCTATTCAAGACTTCAAAGCTACCAATGCATATTAATTGTGCTTACTAAACCTACTATTTAGGATAGAAAATGGCTGGTAGTAAAGAGATTAGAACCAAGATCAAAAGTGTAGAAAATACACGTAAGATCACTAAAGCTATGGAGATGGTGGCTGCTTCTAAAATGCGTAAAGCGCAAGATAGAATGCGGGCATCACGTCCATATGCTGAAAAAATTCGCAATGTGGCTGCTCACCTTTCACTTGCGCACTCAGAATACAAGCACCCTTTCCTTGTAAAAAGAGAGGATGTTCGTAATGTAGGCATCATCGTTATCAGTTCTGATAAAGGACTGTGTGGCGGTTTGAATACAAATGTTTTGCGTCTTACAATTAACCAGATTAAAACTTGGGAAACTGAAGGCAAAAAAATATCTGTTAGTGCAATCGGTAATAAAGGCTATAGCTTTATGAACCGTGTTGGTGCCAATGTTAAATCACACATTACTGGTTTAGGTGATGTGCCGCATCTTGATACATTGATTGGTACCATTAAGGTAATGCTTGATGCTTATACCGCTGGCGAAATTGACCAGCTATATATTTGCTACACACGTTTCATCAACACGATGAAGCAGGAGCCTGTATTGGAGCAATTGCTACCATTAACTAGCGAGCACCTAGGTACGCATCCAGTGCATGAGAATGTTGAGGCTTTATCTACAAGCGCTGTAATCAAGAGTGCTGTTCAGATTGGTGCAGCTAAAGGTCATTGGGATTACATCTATGAGCCTGAAGCTAAACCAGTAATTGACCAATTGATGATGCGTTATATTGAGTCATTGGTCTACAACGCCGTGGCTGAAAATATGGCTTCAGAGCAATCATCACGTATGGTAGCGATGAAGTCAGCGTCTGATAATGCTAAGAGCGTGATTGGTGAGTTGAAACTGGTTTACAACAAGGCGCGTCAAGCAGCAATTACTAAAGAGATCTCCGAGATTGTCGGCGGCGCAGCAGCAGTAGCATAACGCGTTAAAACAGAACATAAATTTGAATTCAACAGATTAGTTTGAATAGGATATAAAAATGAGTACAGCGATTATTGGTAAAGTAGTGCAATGTATTGGTGCGGTGGTTGACGTTGAGTTTCCACGTGACCATATGCCTAAAGTGTTTGATGCGTTGATTATTGACGATGCCTCAAGCCAAGCCGAAGCAGGCTTAACACTTGAAGTGCAACAGCAATTAGGTGACGGCATTGTACGTACCATTGCGATGGGCTCATCAGATGGTCTTGCGCGTGGCACAGTATTTAAATCTACTGGTAGCCAAATTACAGTGCCAGTAGGTGTTGGTACATTAGGTCGTATTATGGATGTACTGGGTCGCCCAATTGATGAAGCTGGTCCGATTGATTCTGACGAGCGTCGCGCTATTCACCAAAAAGCGCCAACTTTTGAAGAGCTTTCACCATCAGTAGACTTGCTAGAAACTGGTATCAAAGTGATTGACTTGGTTTGTCCGTTTGCTAAAGGTGGTAAAGTTGGTCTATTCGGTGGTGCTGGCGTAGGTAAGACAGTTAACATGCTTGAGTTGATTAACAACATTGCTAAACAACACTCTGGTTTGTCTGTGTTTGCTGGTGTTGGTGAGCGTACTCGTGAAGGTAACGACTTCTACCACGAAATGGCAGAAGCAGGTGTTATTAAGCTTGATGACATGAAAGAATCAAAAGTAGCGATGGTGTTCGGTCAGATGAACGAGCCACCAGGCAACCGTTTACGTGTAGCACTTTCAGGCTTGACTATGGCTGAAAAATTCCGTGATGAAGGTCGTGATGTGTTGTTCTTCGTTGATAACATCTACCGCTATACATTGGCCGGTACTGAAGTATCTGCATTGTTAGGCCGTATGCCTTCTGCTGTAGGTTACCAACCTACCCTAGCTGATGAAATGGGTCGTTTACAAGAGCGTATTACTTCAACTAAAGCAGGTTCTATTACTTCTATCCAAGCGGTATACGTACCTGCGGATGACTTGACTGACCCATCACCAGCGACAACTTTCCAACATTTGGATTCAACAGTTGTGTTGTCACGTGACATTGCTTCTCTTGGTATCTACCCAGCGGTTGACCCACTAGATTCAACTTCACGTCAATTAGACCCATTGGTTGTTGGTGAAGAACACTACAACGTAGCACGTAGCGTTCAACAAACATTACAACGTTACAAAGAGTTACGTGACATTATTGCGATTTTGGGTATGGACGAGTTGTCTCCAGAAGATAAATTGGCTGTAGGCCGTGCACGTAAAATTCAACGTTTCTTGTCACAACCATTTCACGTGGCTGAAGTGTTTACTGGCGCGCCAGGTAAATACGTACCACTAAAAGAAACCATCAAAGGCTTTAAAGCTATTGTTGCTGGTGAATACGATCACTTGCCAGAGCAAGCATTCTATATGGTGGGTGGTATTGAAGAGGCTGTAGAGAAAGCGAAAACCTTAAACTAGTCGCTACTAGTTTTTAGTCAAAAGTTTAAGGATTAATTATGGCAAATACTGTTCATATAGATGTAGTAAGTGCAGAAGCTTCAATTTTCTCTGGCGAAGCCGAGTTTGTTGTGGCGCCTGCCAGCGCAGGTGAAGTGGGTATCTATCCGAACCATGCACCGATGATTACCACAATCAAGGCTGGTGCATTGCGTATCAAGCAAGCAAATGATGCTGAGGATACTTTGATTTTCATTTCAGGTGGAATCTTAGAAGTACAGCCAGGTATGATTACTGTGTTAGCGGATACTGCTGTGCGTGGTCATGATTTAGATGAAGCGAAAGCAATTGCTGCAAAAGACGCAGCAATTGAGGCTATGCAAAATAGAACCTCTAATGTGGATTATGCACAAGCACAAGCTGAATTGTCTGAAGCACTTGCACAAATCAATACGATTGAGAAGTTACGTAAATCAGCACACTAATGCAATAAAATAATATGAAGTAACGTAAAAGGTTACATCAGCAAAAAGGCAGCCTAGGCTGCCTTTTTTGTTATACTTTGCGAATAAATGCATTTGAAAAATTGACTATGAACAAATTAAATATTGTTATTCTCGCTGCCGGCAAAGGTACGCGTATGCATTCCAATACACCCAAGGTTTTGCATGAAGTTGGTGCGAAGGCAATATTGGCGCATGTCATTGATTGTGCAAAAGATCTTAATCCACAAAAGATTATCGTCGTCTATGGATATGGCGGTGAAACAGTACGTGCAGAGTTTGCACATGAAAATGTGGTTTGGGTGCATCAGGCAGAGCAATTGGGTACAGGGCATGCTGTGCAACAAGCACTTACGCATTTGGATGCCGATGCTAAGATTCTGATTTTATTGGGTGATGTGCCATTAGTCGATGTGCATACCTGCAAAAATTTAAGTGAACAAGCTAATAATAAGCTGGCCATTTTATCCTTCAATAAGACAGACCCAACGGGCTATGGAAGAATAGTACGCTCTACTACTGGAAGCGTAGTCGCAATCATAGAGCACAAGGATGCAAGTTCCGAGCAACGCAGTATAAGTGAGGTTAACACAGGCATTATGGCAATGCCAATGACCTATCTTACTAAGTGGTTGTCACAGATTAGCAATCAAAATGTGCAGGGTGAATACTATCTGACAGACATTGTTGCGCTTGCTGTGGCACAAGGGATTGAAGTTGTTGCAGTGGTCACGCGGGATGAGTGGTCTGTCACTGGTATAAACTCTAAAGAAGATTTATCTAAAATTGAACGCGTGTATCAAGCGCGTATTGCACAAAACTTATTGCAACAAGGGGTAACCCTCAAAGATGCGTCGCGAATTGACGTGCGCGGCACGCTGCATTGCGGGCGTGATGTAGTGATTGACGTGAATTGTGTATTTGAAGGCAATGTCACGCTGGCAGACAATGTAAGAGTTGCAGCCAATTGCGTAATTAAAAATGCGGAAATACATGCGGGCGTACATATTGCACCATTTACTATCATTGATGAGACACAGGTTGGCGCAAACAGCCGCATTGGACCCTTTGCGCGTTTGCGCCCAGGCACTAAACTCGACGCTGATACGCACATAGGTAACTTTGTTGAACTTAAAAATACGCAGGTGGGGACTGGTAGCAAGATTAATCACTTAAGTTATGTAGGTGATACCACGATAGGCAGGAATGTTAATATTGGCGCTGGTACAATCACGTGCAATTACGACGGCGTGAATAAATTTAGAACGGTGATAGAAGACGATGTATTTGTTGGCTCCGACTCACAATTGGTCGCCCCAATCACCATTGGTAAGGGTGCAACAATTGCAGCAGGTTCTACAATTACAAGAGATGCTCCAGCTGACCAGCTCACGTTTTGTCGTGCGAAAGAGCAAAAATCGATTGCAGGTTGGAAACGACCTCAAAAAATTACGAAATAAACCTAAATTAATTCAGACTTAATTGATTGAATGATAGCTGTAATATCTTCCAATCAATGACAGACTGGTCTTAAAAGAAAGAGAACATATGTGTGGCATTGTTGGTGCAGTTGCAAGTAGGAATGTCGTTTCCACCCTTATTGAAGGCTTAAGCCGACTTGAATATCGTGGCTATGATTCGGCTGGTATCGCAGTCATCAATAACCGCAAGATAGAGCGCGTGCGTGCTGTGGGTCGAGTATCAGCTATGACGGATAAAGCTAAGGAAGTTAGTTTAAATGGGCATGTAGGCATTGGTCATACGCGCTGGGCAACACATGGTGGGGTAACAGAAAGCAATGCACATCCGCACGTTTCTAAAAATGAGATTGCCGTTGTACATAACGGTATTATTGAGAATCATGATGAGCAGCGCACGCGCTTAACTGCGCTTGGTTATGAGTTCACCTCACAAACCGATACGGAAGTAATTGCTCACCTGATTCATTATTACCAAAATCAAGGTTTAACATTGCTGGTTGCGACACAAAAAGCGGTGGGTGAGTTAACTGGCGCATTTGCAATTAGCGTAATCTCGGTCAAAGAGCCTGAGCATATGATTACTGCACGCTTAGGTTGCCCGTTATTAATTGGCTTGGGTGAAGGCGAAAACTTCATTGCTTCAGATGTTTCAGCAGTGTTGTCCGTGACGCGTAATGTGATTTATCTTGAAGATGGAGATGTTGCTGACATTCGATGTGATGGCGTCACAATATTTGGTAGTGACGGCGAAGTCATTAGCCGTAAAGTAAATATGAGCGATGTATCCTTAGCATCAATGGAGCTAGGCCCGTACGCACACTTCATGCAAAAAGAAATCCATGAGCAACCACGTGCACTTAACGATACCATTGAAGCTCTGATTGACGATAATAGCTTCTCTGCTGCCTTATTTGGTGAGGCTGCCAGCGAAGTATTCAGTCAAATCAACAGCATATTGATACTTGCCGCAGGTACCAGTTATTACGCAGCACTTACAGCTAAATACTGGCTAGAAAGCATTGCTAAATTACCAACTAGTGTTGAAATTGCCAGTGAATATCGCTATCGTCAATCGGTGCCTAATCCAAACCAGTTAATTGTGACCATTTCACAATCTGGTGAGACCTTAGATACTATGGAAGCCTTGAAGCATGCCAAATCATTAGGTCAGCTTTGTACTTTAGCGATATGTAATGTACAAGAGAGCGCCATTCCGCGTGCTTCACGCTTAGTGTTTTATACGCGAGCAGGTGCAGAAATTGGTGTAGCCTCTACCAAAGCCTTCACGACGCAATTAGTGGCGTTATTCACGTTGGCTGCAACTCTGGCAAAGCAACGCGGCATATTGAGCGAAAATGATGAGCATGAGTACTTAACCGCGCTCAGGCAGTTAGCAGGTGGCGTGCAATTAGCGTTGAATCTTGAGCCGCAAATCCGTGAATGGGCCTCTCGTTTCGCCAATAAACAGCACGCTTTATTCCTCGGGCGAGGCATACATTATCCAATAGCCCTAGAAGGCGCATTAAAGCTCAAGGAGATCTCGTACATTCACGCTGAAGCCTACCCTGCTGGCGAACTTAAACATGGTCCTCTGGCGCTTGTAGATAGCAATATGCCGGTGGTGGTTATTGCGCCGAATGATGCGCTGTTGGAAAAAGTAAAATCTAACATGCAGGAAGTGAAAGCGCGTGGCGGTGAGCTATTTGTTTTAGCTGATGATGATAGCCATTTTATTGGATCAGAAGGAGTGCATGTCATTCGCACTCCACGTCATGTAGGCGTGCTTTCCCCTATTTTGCATACGATACCAGTTCAGTTGCTGGCATATCATGCGGCCCTAATTAAAGGAACGGATGTGGACAAGCCTAGGAATTTGGCAAAAAGCGTAACTGTTGAGTAGTTGTGGCATAGCTCGACAGTAAGCAACTTTTCCATCGTCAT
>DAIDAH010000074.1 GCA_027310735.1 Methylotenera sp.
ATCAAACTCCTTGCTGGCACGTAAAGTGCGAAACTTGGCGTAGAGGCGTTCATCCTGACCTAAATCCGCATAGAAGTCAGTCAGTTTGGATAAGTTATCGTTATAGGCTTCGCGTAATTCAGGGCTGTTCACCACGGCATTCATATGCCCAACTTGTGACCACGCACGAGATATTTTCTCTTCCATGTTCTCAAGTTTTAGCGCAAAACTATTCCACGTCACAGGTGAGCTATCTTGAATCAGCGCTTCAATCGTGCTTTTTGCCTCATTGAGTAAAAAGTCGATGGCGGGGGATACGTGCTCAGCCTTTACTTCTTCAAACTTAGGTAAGCCGGAAAAGTGTAATAGTGGATTGTTTTGTAGTTGTTGAATATCTTGCGAGTTGTTGTTCACTGCGGTAAATCCTTCAATATTTTTTGATGCTATTTAGCTGTTTAAATAGAGCTATAGGGTGACTCAATTGATTAAACGTAGCGTAAATGGATAGCGATACGTTTCGCCTTTACTAGTAGCAATGGCGGCAATAATGCATAAAACAATATTGGCCAGCCAAATAATTGCCATGAATACAAAGCCAATAAGAATCCATGCTAAAAACCATGCAATAAATTGTGCCAATAGCACGCTGATTTGGAAGTTCAAAGCCTCTTTTGCCTGTGATGAGAGATATTCACTATCGTTTTTTTTCAGCACCCAGACAATGAGTGATGGCACGAATGAAAAAATTGTGCCAGCTAAATGGGTGATGGTGGCAATGTTTTTATCATCGTTACTTGGTGTATGCATGTTAGGCGTAGTCATTTCAGTAGACACGGCGATTCTTCCTATAGGGTGAATTAATGTAGATTAAACTTTGCAATGAGGGGTTCAATTTTTTCTATGTCTGTCAGTCCCAGTATCTTGCGGGCATTTTCATTCAGTTGGCTGATCTGGCTATGTAAAATTTGTTGTTTTACACTGAGTACGTGCGATGGGTGCATGGATAATTGACGTAGCCCCATACCGATTAATAGCTTGGTCAGCTTGGAGTCACCAGCCATTTCGCCACATACCGAAACAGACTTTCCGAACTTTTCACCGGCTTTAATCGTCATTGAAATGAGCTTCAATACGGATGGATGCAGTGGATTGTAAAGGTGCGCCACAGTGTCGTCGGTACGATCAATCGCCAGCGTATATTGAATCAAGTCATTGGTGCCAATAGACATGAAGTCCAGTTCTTTAGCAAAAGCTTCTGCACTAAGTGCGGCGGCGGGGATTTCGATCATACCGCCTAGTGCGATGTGTTCATCGAACGCAATGTTTTCTTGACGCAAGCTAATTTTAGCGCGTTCAAGTAGCAGCTTGGTTTGGCGCAATTCCGCTAGTGTTGATAGCATTGGAATCAATATTTTAATATTGCCAAAATGCGAAGCACGTAATATAGCGCGTAATTGTGTATGAAATATTGAGGGCTCTGATAAGCATAAGCGGATAGCGCGCAAGCCCAGTGCTGGGTTTGCACAGTTTACGATGCTATCTGGGTTCATTTGTTTGTCAGCGCCTAAGTCCAGTGTTCGGATCGTGACCACGGCACCTTTCATGGCTTCAGCGACAGATTTATAAGCAATAAACTGTTCTTCTTCATCGGGCATTTCACGCCGATTCATGAATAAAAACTCTGTACGATACAGGCCAATGCCTGTTGCGCCAGAAGCTTTGGCTGCGGCGGTATCATCGGGTACTTCAATATTAGCGAATAACTCTATATGCGTACCATCAATGGTAACGGCTTTAGTGGTTTTAATGAGTTGAAGTTTTTGTTGCTCAAGTTCCCATTGTTCTTGGCGCAGTTTATATTCAGCTAGAATTTCTTTAGACGGGCTAACAATGACAACACCTAGGTCGCCATCAATAATAATCAGCTCGCCATCATTGATTAAATCACGCGCTCGCTGCAAGGCAACGATGGAAGGTATGTTAAGGCTGCGCGCTAGAATAGCGGTATGGGAGGTTACGCCGCCTACGTCTGTAATAAACGCTGCAAATTGATGCTGCTTGAATTGGATGGCATCAGCTGGTGAAATGTCGTGCGCCACTAAAATAAGTTTACGTTCTTGATGCACTACGCTAGTTTGCTGCTCAATGGGTAACTGGCTTGGATGTCCAAGCAATACCTTAATGATGCGTTCTACGACTTGAATGACATCCTGTTTACGTTCACGTAGATATTCATCTTCAATTTGATCAAATTGATCAACAATGTCGTCCATTTGTAGCTTAATGGCCCACTCGGCATTACATTGTTCATTTTTAATGATGTCTTTTGGGATTTCAGACAGTGATTTGTCTTCTAACATCATTAAATGCGTGCTTATAAATGCACTTATTTCTGCGGGTGCGCTCTTACGTAAGCTATGGTTAATTTGCTCTAAATCATATTTTACGGTCTTGATTGCATTGCTGAAACGCTCAATCTCATCATCAATCAAGTGATTGGGTAGTTGATAGTGCACCACTTCTAGCAATGCATTGGACACAAGATGTGCTTGCCCAATAGCAATGCCGCTGGATACGCCTACACCATGAATGCTGAAGCTAGTCATTTTTAATCATGCCTGTGAACAGTAAATGCCTGAAAATGATGGGCATACATTACTCGCCTTCACCAAAGTAGTCTTGAATCAGTGCTGTGAGTGCATCTAAAGCTGGGGCTTCATCTGCGCCATTCGCTTCCAACTTCACAATAGAGCCTTTGGCTGCGGCTAACATCATGACGCCCATAATGCTTTTTGCATTCACACGTCGGCCATTACGTTCAATCCAGACTTCACTGGCAAACTTGCTGGCAGTTTGTGTAAGCTTGGTTGAGGCGCGGGCGTGTAAGCCTAATTTGTTGATAATTTCCAGTTCTTTGCTAATCATTTACTTAAATCCAATTATTTTTTTCTTAGTAGCCGTTCTTTTAAGTTTGATCGTATCGGTCACAACTTTCTTTATTGAAATGAACAACGCCTTCGCGTCCACCACTAACGGCCTTTTCAACTAGCGCGGCAAGGGGTTCATTTCGATATGTCATGGTGCGTATTAACATTGGTAAATTAACGCCAGCTACGCCTTCCACCAAGCCAGGTTGCAATAACTGACCAACTATATTGCATGGGGTTGCGCCATACATGTCCGATAGCACCAGCACGCCATGACCACAATTTAGGTCTGAAATTAATGCTAATGCTTTGGGTAGAAGACTGCCCTTGTCATCACTATGGTTTACGGCAAGAAATGCCAATTGCTTCGGCTCTTCTCCCATGATATGTCTAGCACACTCAATAAGGCTCGCGCCTAAGTTATCGTGTGCGATGATTAAAATACCAATCATTTTTCTCTGTGTAATCTCTAATCAAAAAGCGATGTTAAGGATAGTTTATCTGTAATAAAAGCAACTTTGAAAGAATGCTCTTTTAAGAGGCAAGCTTATTTAAAGTGTCTTACATTAACTCTCTATGTCGAGTCAGTACTTTTTGGTGCTGTATAAAGTATTGACTCAATTTTTCAACAAAATATACAGAACGATGTTGCCCGCCTGTACAACCGATGGCAACGGTTAAATAGCTACGATTGTCCGCAACAAAACAAGGTAACCATTTTTCTATGTAATTACGTATATCTTGAAGCATATCATGTACGCTGGCTTGATCTTCTAAAAAAGTCTGTACTGCGGCATCGCGTCCGGTCAGTTCACGTAAATCCTGATCGTAATGTGGATTTGGCAGGCAACGCACATCAAATACAAAATCGGCATCAAGCGGAATGCCATGTTTAAATCCAAATGATGTAAATAGGAGCGTGAGGCCAGTATGTTTGATTGATAAAATATCTTTGACCCAGACTCTGAGAGTGTTGGCGCTAAGGTGGCTGGTATCAATAACGTGCCCCAGTTCACCTAAGTTACCTAGTAGCTCTCGTTCAAAGGCAATACTTTCTGCAAGCGTTGCTGTGTCTGTACTTAAAGGGTGTTTACGTCGTGTTTCACTAAATCTTTTTACCAGAGTCTCAATGTTAGACTCTAAAAATAACACTTGAGTGGCGATGTTTTGTGATTTTAGCTGCTCAATATGCGCTGGCAAAGTTTCAATCGCCGCACTGCGGCTATCAATACTAATCGCAACACGGTCGTGATTCGCAATATGTGAATTTTTAGCACTTAAATGTTCGGATATTTGTGGCAGCATTGTAGCGGGGAGGTTGTCTATACAATAGTATCCACTATCTTCCAGCGCTCTGAGTACGATGCTTTTGCCTGAACCAGAAAGGCCTGTGACTATAATGAGCTGTTTCATGACGATTGTTTATAACACAGTATTATTTGGATTTTTTCATTTCGCGCATTTGACGCTGAGTGAATTGTTTTGTGCCATTCACGCCACGCAATAGCAACATGTGGTTGCGAATCGCAACCTCAACCAATACCGCAATATTACGACCTGCGGCAATCGGTATATGTATCTTGGGTATTTTTACACCTAGTACATCTTCGTGCTCGGTTTTCACTCGAAGTCTGTCTAATGGTTGTTGCGCATGAGTGTCTGCCATTTCAAGCTGAATGATAAGATCCAGTGGCTTGGTTGGTTTGACAGAGTTGTCACCAAACAGTGCGCGAATATTTAAAATACCTAACCCACGAACTTCTAAAAAGTCTTGTAGTAACGGCGGACAGCGGCCTTCAATGCGTTCAGGCGAGATGCGAAAGAAGTCGACGATGTCATCTGCAATAATTCTGTGCCCGCGTGAAATGAGCTCTAATGCAAGTTCACTTTTACCAATGCCCGCGTCACCTTTAATCAGTGCGCCGAAGCCTTGCACCTCCATGAATACGCCGTGCCTGCTTACTGACTCTGCAACGGCTTGTGCCAGAAAGTGACTCAAAATATCCATTAATTCCGGACTACGCAGTGTGGATGTGAATAAGGGGGTGGTGTGGCTATTTGCCGCCGCCATCAGTGTGTCTGGTACTTTCTCACCATTGGCAACGATAATTGCGGCCAAGTCGGTTGAGTATAGATTGCCTATGGCACGTGTTGCATCAGCGGTATTCAAACTGCGTAAATAGTCCATTTCTGCACAGCCTAGTACCTGTACGCGGTTTGGGTGGACAAAGTTAAGGTGACCAATCAGTGCCAGCGATGGTTTTGATACTGTTTCGCTTGTGAGTGTTTTTGACCCGCCGTTCAGCCCAGCTACCCAATTCAGTTTGAGCTTACGGCGGGTTTGTTTGAATAGCTCAGCGACGTTTATTTGAGCCATAGATAATTAAGCGTAATGGTTAAAAAAAATGAACGATGAGCTGGATGTATTATTCTTCAATAGATTGATGTTTAACTGCACCATTTGATTTGTGGTGATCGGCATGTTTTTCTTTATGTTTCACCACTTGACGATCCAATTTGTCGGTCAACATATCAATTGCGCTATACATGTTGTCATTTTCACACTCGGCATGTAAATCATTGCCAGGAACATGTAATGTGGCCTCTACTTTTTGGGCGAGTTTTTCTACGCTCAATGTCACTTTGATGTCAATTACGTGATCAAAATGATTCCTAATACGTGTCAACTTACTCGTGACATAATCGCGCAATGCAGGTGTTACTTCTAAGTGATGACCAGTTAATTGTAAATTCATGACTTGCTCCTTTTATAAATATTCTACAAGTTTTTTAATGCTTGAAATTTCACTTTTTCTCAATTGGTACCGCTCGTAAAAGGCAGAGAGGGCGTGAAATATAAAGCACTTTAAAACCCATCGAACAATTTCAGTTTACTACTTTAATCTGTGTCTGTGCCATAGGGATAGAGAATTTTTTATGGTTCTTTTATGTAGATGTACATGCTGTTTTAAGTAACTATATGGATTGATTTTTTCTGGTTTTATAGAAAATTATACGATCAAAGTGACTTTCTTAAACTTGCTGGGGCAATATTCAGAGCCTCTCGATATTTGGCAATCGTACGACGTGCAACTACGATACCTTGTTTTGCTAGTAGTTCCGTAATTTGGTTGTCAGAGTAAGGTTTTTTGGGATTTTCTTGATCCACGAGTTGTTTAATCAGCGCTCGAATTGCCGTTGCCGAACAAGTGCCACCACTATCTGTAGAAACTGAGCTGCCAAAAAAATACTTCAACTCAAAAATTCCGCGCGGTGTGAGCATGTACTTACTTGTTGTTACCCGAGAAATGGTAGATTCATGCAATTCTAATTCATCGGCAATTTCACGTAATACCAATGGTCGCATTGCGACTTCACCGTATTCCAGAAAATTGCGTTGGCGGTCAACAATGGCTTGGGATACCCGTAAAATAGTTGAAAAGCGTTGTTGGATATTTTTAATCATCCATTTTGCTTCTTGCATTTGACTTTGCAGATATTGGCTAGAGCTGTCGCGATTACGTTTTAGTATGTTGGCATAAAGCTGATTAATCTTAAGCTTTGGAATCACACCATCATTCAGGCTGGCGATCCATATTCCTTTGACTTTTTTTACAATGACTTCGTGCTGAATATAATGTTCAGAGCCAATCAAGCTAAAGGCGCTGCCTGGTCTTGGATTTAAGCTGGTGATTAGATGCTGGACTTCTTTGAGCGTTGCGTCGTCGCAACTCAATTCTTTGCGTAGTTTTGTGAAGTCACGCGCGCCTAGAGCTGGTAGGTGATGCATAGCTACTAAGCGTGCTAGTGCTAAGTGGGGCGTGTCTTGCGGCATTAAATCCAGCTGCAATTGTAAACATTCACTTAAGTTTCTCGCGCCGACTCCTGCTGGGTCTAAGTGTTGGATATGGCGTAGTGCCGTTTGTAGCTCTAGTTCCTCAATTTCAAGCTCCTGAGGCATTTGCTCGGCAATGTCTTCGAGCGACTCTTCCAAATATCCATCTTCATTAATGCTATCAACGAGCAGCATGGTCAGTGACTGGTCGCGTTCAGATAAGGGCATTAGTTTTAACTGGGAAAGTAAATGCTCTCGTAAGCTGATCTGTAAAGTTTCTTGTTGTTTGAAATCACTGTCATCATCTGCTGGAGTGCTGTTTTCATCCCAGCGACTGCCGTTGGAGAACTCATCAAACTCATCATTAAACTCTGCTGAGTATTCAGTGGCGCTTGTATTTAGCTCCAGTTCATTTGTGGCATCTTGCTGATTGTTATCGCTTTGGCCTGTTTCATTTGAGCTGGATGTGTTTTGGTTTAGCTCGAAGTCATGTTCGGAAAAGGTCTGTTCAGGAGCTTCTGAATCCTGAGCATGATCCTGTAAGTCGCTTGCTGGGGCTACGTCAGCATTGTCATTAACAGCGTTGCCATACTCATCCTCATCCGCATCGCCTCTTTCCAGCAATGGGTTGGTTTGCATCAGTACATCAATTTCTTGATTAAGCTCGAGCGTAGATAATTGCAACAGCCGAATAGCTTGTTGCAACTGCGGTGTTAATGATAGATTTTGCGAGAATCTAAGTTGTAAACCTTGTTTCATAGACGGAAATTTTCACCTAAATAAACTTTTCGTACATTTTCATTGGCAATAATCTCACTTGGAATGCCAGAGGCAAATACATGGCCTTGGTTGACAATGTAAGCACGGTCACAAATACCTAATGTTTCACGCACATTATGATCTGTAATCAGAATGCCGATATTACGCGCAGTTAAAAAATGAATAATTTTTTGAATATCGATGACGGCAATTGGGTCGATGCCAGCAAATGGCTCATCTAGCAGGATAAAACTAGGGTCGGAGGCTAGGCAGCGGGCAATTTCCACTCGGCGACGCTCTCCACCGGATAAACTGACTGCAGCATTGTCGCGAATGTGCGTAATGTGTAACTCTTCAAGTAGTGATTCTAGCTTCTCATCCATTTCCGCTTCGGATATGTCTTGTAGTTGCAACACTGCAAGTATGTTTTCTGACACGGTCAGTTTGCGAAAAATAGAGGGCTCTTGCGGCAAGTAGGATAGACCCATTCTGGCGCGTAAGTGAATTGGCATGCGGCTTAGATCTTTCCCGTCAAGTAGAATTCGGCCCTCGTCTAGCGGAACTAGCCCGACCATCATGTAAAAGCTAGTCGTTTTCCCTGCGCCATTCGGACCTAACAAACCAACAACTTCTCCGCTTTTTAGGTTTAAAGAAATGTCTTGTACAACGGTGCGAGCCTTATACGATTTTTTTAAATTTTCTACAATTAATTCGCTCATAATGGGTGCTTATTTAGATGCTGTACTGGGTGCTACGTTGTTGCTAAGGCGCGCATTTTTAACTGGTGTCGCGTTGTTGTTGGGCGCTACGGTAGATTTTTCGTTAAAAGATTGATTGAAAGTATCTGTTTGGTCTATACCAGACTTCTTTTCTTTATCAGTGCTGGGCGATAGTTCTGGTTTCTTTTTATTTTTAGGTTGAATTGTTGCACGTACACGTCCGCTCGGTGTTCCTGGCGTTGCGGCCTGCGAACCGCCACCGATGACTTCAGCATATTCGGCATTGGCGTCATACATAATGTAGTCGCCGTGTACTATGTCTTCGCCACGTTTTACCCATGCCTTGGTGTAAAGCTGCACTTTATCCATACGAGCATCATATTCAATGCGCTGTGCGCTACCCTCCATGTATTCATTTTTACCTTCACGTTTTTGTTTGAAGGTGGTTGGGTTGCCTAGTGAGGTGCTATGTTGAAAACCCTCTTTATCCTCGCGCACGATGAGTTTGTCGGCATGAATAATCAGTGTGCCTTGCGTCAGTATCACATTGCCTGTGTAAGTGCTGGTTTGTTTCGCATCATCAACCTTGACGGTGTCCGCTTCTAAATCTATTGGCTTGTCGCGGTCAGCAGCTTCGGCAAGCGCCTGACCAGAAAAGCTTAGTAATAAAATGCTTAATAAAATTAAGTTTGTCATTGGCTTGAGCCCTGTCGTGGTTACTTTTTTGCTCATAGCGTCTCCGAATGCGCGCATCATTAGTGTTAGATTTTGTTGTATTGAGTTTTGTAAAGTCGGATTCATTCTACTTTGATTGACTCCGGTTGGTAACTGTAGTTAGCTTATTCGTTGCTGAGTCATTTGTGCCAATATTCTTTGGTTCGCTGGTTTTAACTGCAGTAGACGGGGGCGGTCTTTCGTAATGTGCTCTTACCTTATGAAACAAAGTGACGGTTTTTGTTTTCTTTTCATAGAGCATGCCTGTTGCGTAGATCACAGTTTTAGGTGCTTGTCGAATCACCACGGGGCTTGCGGTGCGTACTATTTCTTCATTGGGGCGAATGTTGAGGTAGTCGGTTTCCACCGTCATTTCACCTTTATCTGCAAAAGCTTGGCGTGTCACTATAACGTTATCAAATAGCTCTACTATCTCACCATTACTTGATACGTTGCCGCGTAAACTTTCGACTTGAGTATATGGCTTATCCTCAGTAAATTGCGTATAGCGAGGGCGTTGCAACACAGAACTGTCATCGTCTGGAAAGTGTTTCATTTCCGCTGCGGCTAGTTTGTAGCGGAGGCTGCCATGGGCATCAGTTTGTGTGGTTATAAAGTTGCTAATGATGTAGTCAGGATCGTGTCGACTGCTTCCGTCTAGCTTCGGAACGGGGGGTTGCACAACCTTGTTTATCCAAAATGTCAGTAGCGCTAACATGGATAGTAGCACTAACGGAAATATGATGGCGGAGCGTGTTCTGGCGTTCATGCTTGGTAGTGGTTCATTCTGCAGTGATTTCGTACGCTCATTTAGCGATGTTCAATTTGCAATGTGCGCTTGTGTTAAAAACTGTGCCATTTGCGAATCAAAAGTTCCTTGCGCTTGCATAATGAGTTCACATACTTCGCGTACGGCACCAGCGCCGCCAGATTTCTTTGTTACATAATGCGCATGTTTGAGCACTAATGTTGGCGCGGCAGGCACGGCGATTGCTAATCCGCTTTTCAACATGGGTGGTAGGTCAACAACATCGTCGCCCATGAATGCGCATTGGCTTGCCTGTAAATTACATTTTGCGATTAATTCATTAAAGGCTGCCAGTTTGTCTTCTGCACCTTGATAAAAGTGCCCGACACCCGTGCTTTCAGCACGTTTTTTGACTACATTTGAAGTGCGACCAGTAATGATGGCTAATTCAACTCCCGTTGCCTTTAATAGTTTCATGCCTAGGCCGTCATGTGCGTGAAAGGTCTTGTATTCTTGACCATCATCACCGATGGTCAAGCCGCCGTCTGTCATGACACCATCAACATCAAGGACTAGTAGTTTGATATTTAGCAGGCGTTGTGCTAATTCGGCATAGAGCGTAGAAGTACTCATTCAGATTAAACTACCTTTGCTAGTAAAAGATCATGCATATTCAGTGCGCCAATCAAAACGCCAGTATCATTGGTGACTAATAGTGCGTTAATTTTGCGTTGCTCCATCACTTCTACGGCTGCAATTGCTAATTGGTCTTGATGAATTGTGTAGGGATTCTGGTGCATAACATCAGCCATGCTCGCGGTGGCTACGTTGATATTTTGTTCAAATGCGCGCCGTAAATCACCATCGGTAAAAATGCCGGTTGGTCGGTTTTCCGCATCAATAATTGCGGTTAAGCCTAAGCCTTTGCGCGACATTTCTAACAGACCTTCTTTGAGTGATGCATTGGCTGACACGCGGGGGATGCTGTCTCCAGTGCGCATCAAATCGTTTACATGGATGAGTAGACGTCGCCCAAGACTGCCGCCAGGATGAGAGCGCGCGAAATCTTCAGCAGTAAAGTCACGTTGATCTAACACGCATAATGCTAAAGCATCACCAAGTGCTAAAGTGACAGTGGTGCTTGAAGTTGGCGCCAGTCCAAGTGGACAAGCTTCTTTTTCCACACTTGCACTTAAATGAATGTCAGCTGCTTTGGCTAGGGTGGAATTATCGTTCCCTGTAATTGCAATGATGCGGGCACCCAAGCGTTTGATAGGCGGCAGTATGGTAAGTATTTCCTCGCTCTCGCCAGAATTAGACAGGGCAAGTACGATGTCACCTGCGGTAATCATACCTAAATCGCCATGACTGGCTTCACCTGGATGCATAAAAAAAGCGGGCGTGCCAGTGCTGGCAAAGGTCGATGCTATTTTTCCGCCGATGTGACCGGATTTGCCCATGCCGCTTACCACGACG
>DAIDAH010000075.1 GCA_027310735.1 Methylotenera sp.
GGCGGCGCGTTCTGCGCCGGCACGGCGTGTGCCGTTGGGACTATTGATTTCTGGTACCCATAATCGGCGGCCGAAGTAGGTTTCCACATAGCCATTTTGTTTGGCGAGTTCACGTGTGTTGGTCATGTACTCGCGCACGCCGGGGTAGCGGGCAAAGTAGCGTTCGATATAGCTTTGTGCGGCGCCGCGTTCGATGTTTAGATTTTGTGCCAGCCCGAATGCGCTCATGCCGTAGATGAGGCCGAAGTTGATGACTTTGGCGTAGCGGCGCTGTTCGCTATCCACAGCTTCCAGATCTACGCCGAATATTTCGGCGGCAGTGTGACGGTGAATGTCTTCATCGTTGGCAAAGGCTTTGAGCATGCCTTCGTCCTTGGATAAGTGCGCCATGATGCGTAGCTCGATTTGTGAATAGTCGGCTGAGACAATGACGCTGCCTTTGGGCGCAATAAAGGCTTCGCGGATGCGGCGGCCTTCTGCTGAGCGTACCGGAATGTTCTGTAAATTAGGGTCTGAGCTGGCTAAGCGGCCAGTAATAGCAACGGCTTGGTTGTAGCTGGTATGCACGCGCCCTGTCGTCGGGTTAATCATGCGCGGCAGTTTGTCTGTGTAGGTGGATTTGAGTTTTGCGAGTCCGCGATACTCCAATAGCACCTTGGGTAGCGGGTGGTCTAGTGCCAGCTCTTGTAATACGTCTTCATCGGTAGAAGGGGCGCCGCTGGGGGTCTTTTTGAGTGGCTTGATGCCGAGCTTGCCGAAGAGGATTTCTTGTAATTGTTTGGGTGAGCCCAAATTAAAAGGCTGACCTGCAAGTTCATAGGCCTGATTTTCTAGCGTCACCAGTTTCATGCCGATTTCGTTGCTTTGCACGTTGAGCATGTCTCTATCAATCAACACGCCGTTACGCTCAATGGTGAACAGGATGTTGGAAACAGGCATTTCGATTTGGCTGTAGATGTATTCCAGCTTTTCATCATTGGCGACTTGCGGGTACATGGCATGATGCAGTTGCAGCGTGATGTCGGCATCTTCCGCCGCATATTCGGCGGCCACTTCCACCGTTACCTGGTTAAAGCTCACTTGCTTGGCGCCTTTGCCAGCGACCTCTTCAAAGGTGATGGTTTTTAAATCTAAATGACGCATGGCGAGGTCATCCATGCCATGCGACTTGTGCGACTCAAACACGTAGGATTGCAGCAGCGTGTCATGCGCAATGCCGTTGAGCTGTATGCCATGGTTGGCTAATACGTGCTGGTCGTATTTAAGATTTTGGCCAACCTTTTTAATGGTTGGGTTTTCCAAAATCGGTTTGATTTTCGCTAGAGTTTCATCAAAATTAAGCTGTGCTGGCGCATCAAAGTAGTCGTGCATGAGCGGCAAGTAGGCTGCGCTACCAGCCTCTACGCTGAATGACAGGCCGACAATCTTGGCGGTCATCGGGTCGAGAGAGGTGGTTTCTGTGTCCACGCAAATCAATGGCGCGGATTGCAGTTTGGCTAGCCACGTGTCGAGTTGCGCGTTGCTTAAAATGGTTTCGTAATTGCGTGTGGTGACGGCTTGATAAGTAGGCTCAAACACATTCGCTCGTGGTGCGCTTGTCGTGCCAGTAGTGTTGGATTGTTTTTCGATAGTATCAGCGCGTACGGAAGTCGTGCCTCCGAATAAGTCGGACTGCGGCGCACTTGTTGTAGCGCTAGGTGGCGCGCTATCTGGCATGTTGTCTAGTTCGCGGCGCCAAGTTCTAAACTCAAAGCGATCAAACAATTCTGCCAGTTTGGCTTTATTCTGTGGCTGGGGTGCAAGATCGCTCAGATTTTCCTGAATGCCAATATCACAGCGAATGGTAATCAGCTCGCGTGCGGTAGGTAGCCAAGGTAGCGCTTTGCGTAGGTTCTCGCCCACAACGCCTTTGATATGCTCTGCATTGGCAACAATGTTATCCAGTGAACCATATTCTTTTAGCCATTTTACTGCGGTTTTTGGGCCTACTTTTTCCACGCCCGGCACATTGTCTGAGGTGTCGCCTACTAACACGAGGTAATCCACCATCAAGCTTGGTGGCACGCCAAATTTATTTTCCACGCCTGCAATGTCGAGCACATCGTCAACCTTGCGAAAAGCATCGCGCATGGTGTTGATGACGGTGATGTGTTCGTTCACCAGTTGCGAGATGTCTTTATCGCCAGTGGAAATAATGACGCGCACACCTTCACGCTCAGCTTGTTTAGCCAGAGCACCAATCACATCGTCTGCCTCTACGCCTTCTATCATAAGCAGTGGCCAGCCCATGGCTTTAATGGCTTCATGCAAAGGTTCTATTTGTGGGCGTAGATCATCTGGCATGGCGGCGCGGTTGGCTTTATATTCAGCATAAATATCATCGCGAAATGTTTTGCCTTTTGCATCAAAAACACACGCGCTATAATCGCTAGGGTAATCTTTGTGCAAGCGCCGTAACATGTTGAGCACGCCTTGAATCGCACCTGTGGGTTCATTTTGGCGGTTTCTCAAATCGGGCATGGCGTGAAACGCACGATAGAGGTAGGATGAGCCATCCACTAACAATAATGTTTTCATGTAAAAATCCAAATTGTGTTGCGATACGTTGTTGCTAACATTTTTTAATCGCTTACATAATAAAACATATGTAGTGCGCTTAAAAAATGTTTTGTATCTGGTCTCGCTTAAAAATTTGAATTCTGTATTTAATTAATAGAAGGTTGCTGAAATGTCAGGTGCAAAAAAAATTCAAAAAATCGTCGACCCTGACGTGCAAGGTCGTAATCATACTGGTTATGAATCATGGCACGCATTTAAGATTATGTCGGAATTTGTGGACGCGACGGAGCGACTGAAGGAAATCACCCCGGCAGTGTCTATTTTCGGCAGTGCACGTATTCAGCAGGATAGCCCTTATTACAAGCTGACCGTTGATATTGCACGACGCTTGTCTGATGCGGGTTTTGCGGTTATTTCTGGTGGTGGTCCCGGCATTATGGAGGCCGCCAATAAAGGCGCATATGCTGGCACATCACCGAGTATCGGCTTGAATATTGAGTTGCCGCATGAGCAGCATGTGAACCCGTATCAAGACATCAGTCAAAACTTTAAGCACTTTTTCATGCGTAAAGTCATGTTCGTAAAATACGCGAGTGCTTATGTGGTGATGCCAGGTGGCTTTGGTACTTTGGATGAGTTGATGGAAGCTATTACGCTGGTGCAAACGGGAAAAACATTGAAGATTCCGATTATTCTGGTGTGCGAGCCGTTCTGGCGCGGTTTGGTGGATTGGATTAAAACCACATTGGTGAATGAAAATATGATTGCGGCGGCAGATCTGGATTTGATTCAGTTGATTGATGAGCCTGCGCAAATTGTTGAGGCTATATTCAAACACTACGAAACGCGTGGCTTTAAATTGTCTGCGGATGAAGAACGTATTCAGCTTTATTTGTAATCAATACCGTAATAGTGCTGGTAATTTGATAGAATTAATCGTTATTGAAGTCATTGGACTTAAACTCTAAAAATAGGTGTCAGGCATATGCGTAAAAGCTATAAAAACTTAGGATTGTTGTTGCTGGCGTTGGGTTTTGCGCAAGCGCCTTTGCTTGTTGAAGCTAAAGCGCCACCAGCTGATTTGCAACCGTTGGAAGAAGCGCCCCCACCGCCGACTATCGGTTCAGATGATAAGGCGGCAGATGAGCCGCAAATCACGATCGTCAAGAAGAAGGGGGAAACCATTGAGGAGTACCGTATCAATGGTCAGCTTTATATGATGAAAGTGACGCCAGCACATGGTGTACCGTATTATATGCATAAAGAAGATCAAAATGGCGGTTGGCTCATGGATGGACCAAATCAACCACTGAGTATTCCTAAATGGACGATATTCAGGTTTTAATGCATCACTCTAGATTTGAGCTGTAAACCAAATCTAACCAAGAGGGCTTGATGCCCTCTTTAATTTTGTTGGTTTGCATGAATCCAGCATCATTCTATTCACAATTACTTAGTCTATAAATTCTTATCTTATGTCTGTATTTACTTCTGTTAGTGTTCAGCAATTACAAGTGTGGCTTCAAGATTACGCTATTGGCGAACTTGTTGACTTGAAAGGTATTTCTTCAGGCGTAACCAATACTAATTATTTTGTGACGACTAGCCAAGATAAGTATGTACTGACATTGTTTGAGCACAATGCGCTTGCAGAACTGCCTTATTTTATTGACTTAATGAGCCATCTAGCTGCACAGGGTATTCCGTGCCCGCGCCCAATTACGGATAATGCTGGCGTTGGGTTGCATATGTTAAATGGCAAACCCGCTGCTTTGGTAAGTTGTCTGAAAGGGCGCGATGTAACAGCCCCTAGCGTAACGCAATGTGCAGCTGTAGGCACAGTACTGGCGCAGATGCATCTTGCAGGGCAGTCTTTTGAGGCGCAGTATCCTCAACATCAGAGCGTAAACCAGCGTGGCGAAGACTGGCGTATCAGAACCGCCACACAGGTCATGTCTCACTTACCTGCAGAAGATCAGGTTTTACTGCAAGAGACTTTGGCATTTCAAACGGCCTTCGATACTACGCAATTGCCTGTGGGTGTGATTCACGCAGATTTGTTTCGAGATAACGTATTATTTGATGAAGATCAAATCGGCGGCTTAATTGATTTCTATTATGCTTGTCATGGTGTGCTAGCCTACGACTTAGCCATTGCTGTGAATGACTGGTGTGTACATGCCGATGGTAGTTTTGATCAGGTAAGGTTAGATGCCATGTTGCAAGCTTATCGGGCTGTGCGACCGTTTAATTCGCACGAGTTGTCAGCATGGTCTGGATTGTTACGTGTTGCTGCATTGCGTTTCTGGTTATCACGGTTGTATGATCAAATTTACCCGCAGGCGGGCGAGTTAACGCATGCAAAAGACCCAGATCATTTCAAGCGAATTTTGCAGCATAGAACTAAGCTGTATGCTGCTTTAAACAAGGATTGTTAGGCAATGGCTACTTTTAAATCAAGCATTAAAATGGGTGTGAATTGGATTAGAGAGAGTGTTGCCTTATTCAAAACTGCACCCAGCAAATTGATGCTGTTGGCATTAACTTATATTGCGCTGTTTATGATGGTGCCCTCAATCCCGGGCCTGCAATGGTTTGCGTTCATGACTATTTTAATTTGGCCGATTTTTATGGCGATTGCTATCGCGATATTCCGTAATGCGGATCAGCAGAAAGTACAAGGTATTAGTGAAATCATCCAAGGTCTTAGGCCAAAAGTATCCTTGCTGATGGCGCTAGGCGGTGCTTCTTTAATTTATGGCGTATTAACAAGCTTTGTGTTGAATAGTGACATTCAAGGCTTATTGAGCCTGCCGCACAGTAATAATGCCATGACGGAATCGCAGGCAATGGCGATTATCGAGAAGATGATGCCACTTTTGCTCAAGTTTACGTTGCTACTGATTCCATTAATCATGGCAACATGGTTTTCGCCCATGCTTATCGCTTTTAATAATTACCCCGTTGTTAAAGCCATTAAATCAAGCATAGCTGGCTCACTGCAATATATGGTTGCATTAGGCGCTGCGTGGCTGTTGCTTACGTCAGGCATGATTGTTTTGATGATGGTGGTTGGTATGATTGTTGGCATTATCAGCAGCTTTGTGCCGGCCTTTGGGCAATTGTTAGTGCCGCTGGTAGTGTTTGGTTGTTTATTGCTGGCAACGGCGCTTATGCTGGCTTTTCAGTATGTGAGCTACCGTGATATTTTTCGTGCGGCTTAAGTAAGTCTGTTGATCGCTAGCCTCAATGTAGTGTATTGCTAGCACTGAGGTTTGCGATCTATATTTATTGAACTGTATTCCTGAGCAGGAAACGGTTAATTTAGAACCAGTGCAGCACCCAGTGACCAACGGCTCCGGCGATTGCAATCATCGCAATCGCTGCCATCATTTTTTCATGGATGCACATTCCTTTAGTTGCACTGCACTGACCATTCATTTTGCACATTAAAGACATAGTAAGACTCCCGTTCGATTAATGAAAATACCCATGAATTTTTTATGGGCATGTTAGTTAGTCGAACGGAACGTAAAAGACTTACAATTAAATTAGGTTTAGATTGGCGTTAGTTTCGCAAACTCCATTGCCAGCCATTTCATGCCTTCACGCCCAAAGTTTACTTGTACACGCATGTCGTTTACGTTGCCTTCATAGCTCACAACCACGCCATTGCCAAATTTCGTATGCGCCACTTGCTGGCCTATTTTCCAAGGCATGGCATTTTTAGTCGTTGTGTTTGGTGCCGCAGCGCTATAGTTTGTTATGTTGCTGCTGTAATTTTTCGCGACAGGCTTGCTGTTTAGATGCTTCAGTAGCCCTTCAGGAATCTCATCTAAAAAGCGCGATGGAATACCGTAGCGTACTTTGCCATGCAGCATGCGGCTTTGTGCGTGACTTAAATATAAACGTTGCCGTGCGCGTGTAACAGCCACGTACATGAGGCGGCGCTCTTCTTCAATGCCATTGTTTTCAAATAGGCTTTGTTCGTGCGGACATAATCCTTCTTCAAGGCCGCTAATGAATACTGCTTTAAACTCCAAGCCTTTAGAGGCGTGCACAGTCATGAGTTGCAAAGCTTCTTTGCCTACGTCCGCCTGATGCTCTCCGGCCTCTAGACTGGCATGGCTTAAGAACTGCGTCAGTAAATCCTGTTCGGTTTCGCCATCTACATTGTTGTGGTTGCCGAAATCTTGATTGGTAAATGCAACCGCCGCGGTGACCAACTCTTTCAAGTTCTCGATGCGGTCTTCACCTTCTTTGTCATTTTCATAATGCAAGGTTAAGCCAGACATGGAAATGGCTAATTCAGTCAGTTCAGATAAGCTAATGCCATAGGCGTTGTCTACCATGTGCCTAATAAGTGCGACAAAACCTTCAATGCCTTTGCCGCCTAACTTGCCATTGCCAACTTTATTAATCGCGGCTTGCCATAAGCTGCAATTTTCCGCGCGGGCAGACTCTTGCAGTTGCTCCAAGCTACGCGCACCGATGCCACGTGCCGGGAAGTTAATCACGCGCAACAGTGCTGTATTGTCATTCGCGTTGGCGATTAAGCGCATATAAGCCAACGCATGCTTGATTTCTGCACGTTCAAAAAAGCGTAAGCCGCCATATACGCGGTAAGGTAAATTGGCTGAGAATAGTGCGTGCTCCAATATGCGCGATTGTGCATTGGAGCGGTAGAGCAGGGCGATGTCACCTAATGACGTGCCTTCGCAGTGCAGCATTTTGATTTCGTCGACAATAAATTGCGCTTCGTCGCTGTCGTTATAAGCATCGTACACGCGGACAGGCTCACCAGCGCCTGCGGAAGTCCATAGGTTCTTACCTAAGCGATTGGTGTTGTGCGAAATGATGGCATTCGCAGCATCCAGAATATTGCTGTGCGAACGATAGTTTTCTTCAAGCTTAACAATATGTTGAATATTGAAGTCTTTTTCAAAGTCGCGCATATTGCCGACGCGCGCACCTCTAAAGCCATAAATGGACTGGTCATCATCGCCCACGGCAAACATGCAGTTGTACTGCGCTTCATCACCTTGACCGGTAAGCAACTTTAGCCACAAGTATTGCAAGCGATTGGTATCCTGAAACTCGTCCACCAGTATGTATTTGAAACGGCTTTGATAGTGGTGGCGCACGTTGGCATCACGTTGCAGCAGCTCATAGCAGCGCAATAACAACTCGGCAAAGTCGGCTACGCCATCGCGCTGACATTGCTTGTCGTATTCTTCAAAAATTTCGCGCATCTTGAGTGAGTGTGGGTCGTAAGCATCCACCGCATGCGCACGCAAGCCTTCATCTTTGCAGCCGTTGATAAAATTCTGTACTTGTTTCGGTGGAAACTTTTCGTCATCCACATTCATCAGCTTCATCAAGCGTTTAATCACAGACAATTGGTCTGCAATATCCAGAATTTGAAAGCTCGCCGGCAAGCCAGCTTCGCGATGATGTGCTCGTAGTAATCGGTTACAAAGCCCGTGGAATGTGCCTACCCACATGCCGCGGGTATTGATGGGCAGCGATGCAGTGATGCGTGTGAGCATCTCTTTTGCTGCTTTATTGGTAAACGTCACTGCTAATAAACCTGTCGGTGACACTTGCCCGGTTTGAATCAACCATGCAATACGCGCCGTAAGCACCCGCGTTTTCCCGCTGCCTGCGCCAGCCAATATCAATGCGGATTGATGTGGTAAGGTCACGGCCTCAAGCTGTTTGTCGTTCAAGCCAGCTAATAGTGGGTCTTGTGTCGCGGTGTTTAAGTTTTGCGTAGTCATGGCGGCTATTTTAGCACGACTAATTGGTGGGTTTTTGAGTGCTTTGCTGACGATGTTACGCAAGAAGAAATTACATTTAGGTGGAACTAAATCCAAATTTGAGTAGTCTTATTTTCAGATAACGAAAGTTGTCTTTCCGCTTCTTTCCTCCCTGAGCGGAAGCCTTAGACTATGAGGCATTTTTGACCCCGATCTCTTCCCCTTGATTGGGGTCTTTTTTTTGTTCATCCTTTTGTCTTATCCGTGACATGGTGCATCGCACAGATGTACTTTACATGCTGATTGGTATTTCGCTCGCAAGAAAATTCTCTACCACTTCTATAAATGCTTGCGGTTGTTCTGCGTGTACCCAGTGTCCTGTTGGCAAGCTGGTAAATTCTGCATTTGTGAAAAGGGTTTTAATCTGTTCAATGTCTGCATCTTGCACGTAATCACTCTGTTCCCCACGGATAAATAGGCAAGGCTTTTCATTCTGTGCATTTTCACATACCGCTTGTTGCAGGAGAGGATAATTGGTTTTGAGCGCGGCTAGGTTAATGCGCCACGTTAAACCATTTTCGGACTGATTGATGCCTGACTTAATTAAGTTCATGAGTAAAAACTGGCGCACCATGACTTCGGGAATAGCGCTACTCAAAGCCTTGTCCACCTCAGTGCGGCTACGTAAAGTTTTGAGTTCAACTGCCATCATCGCGTCAATCAAATGCGTGTGCGCATCGGCATAAGCCCGCATAGCAATGTCTACAACAATCAATTTTTCCATCCGATTAGGGAAGCGCGTAGCAAACTGCATCGCCACTTTTCCGCCTAGCGAATGGCCTAGCAAATAGATGCGATCTAAGCTGAGCGCGTCGCACAACTCAAGCAGATCATCCGCCATATCCGTATAGCTTTGCGATTCATTATGAGGTGATCTGCCATGGTTGCGTAAATCCACACTAATCACTTGGTAGTTTTTTGAGAAGTGTTTGGCTACCGAGCCCCAGTTATCGGCAGAGCCAAATAAACCGTGAAGCAAAATAAGCGGTTGGCCTTGACCGAGGGTTTGGTGATGTAATTGCATGGTGGGATTATAATGGATGCAAGTGTGATGTCTGCGCTACAGGGCAGGGTGGTTATCTTGGATACCCCGCCCTGTAAGTGCTAGCCTTACTCGATGCCTAGTAACTCAACTTCAAATATTAACGTTGCATCTGCACCAATGGCTGGGCCACTGCCGTTAGCGCCATAAGCTAATTGTGATGGAATGACCAACTCAAACTTGCTCCCTACTTGCATTAACTGCAAACCTTCAACCCAACCAGCAATCACGCCAGTCACAGGGAAAACGATAGGCTCACCACGGTCATAAGAGCTGTCAAACACCGTACCATCAATCAGCGTGCCTCTGTAATGCACTTTTACCTTATCACTTTTGCTTGGTTTTGCGCCATCGCCAGCTACCAGTGATTTATATTGCAGGCCGCTATCTGTGGTGATTACACCTTCTTTTTTGCTGTTTTCTGCTAAGTATGCAGCGCCCTCAGCCTTGTTCTTTGCAGACTGTTCTGCTTGAGCCGCCATTTGTTTTTCTTGGCTCTCTTTTTGCACTTGTTCAACCGTGCTTCTTTTTTCTGCATCAGTTAAACGTGATGGTTTGTCTGCCATTACATCGCTCACAGCCAGTGCGACCGCTTCTGCATCTAGTTCCAGCCCGTCATTTTTAAGCTGATGCGCCATGTTTTCACCCACGATATAACTTAAGCGTTGGGTTAAAGTGTTTAATGCAGTTGTCATTGTGTGTTGTTCTTTCGTTGTTTGAGGAGGATGTTTTTTTAATGCGAGTGATGCAAGCGGCATAACCTGTAATTATGACGGAGAATGATTGATAAAACAAAATCAGCTTGAGTGGAGTTGGTTTGGCTACAGCCAATGTGCAAGGTTTTTTTGCACTAACTCAATTGTGGGTCATACTTGTTGTAATCTAACCTTTCAAGACAGATACACATCTATCCAGTATTTCACTATTATTAATTATTACAATGTTCAATTTTTTTCTAGTGCGCGTTATATTTTGGAAGAGCATTTTAGCTGCATCATAATACGTGCTACCTCTATATTTCAATTCGCCATTCTCGTCATAATAAAAGAAGTTATCTAAAGTTATAACTACGTTATCAAACTCTTGACCAATAATTCCATGAGATGTTTTATGAGAAAAATCTGAATATTTCTTGTGATGTTCATTGTCATATTGCGAAGGAGTAAAGCGAAGAATCTCCCATTCTTGATTGTCTAGTGTTCCAAGATAATCTTTTGCATCTTCAATATTGTTGAAATAATTTAACTGAATATTATCTTTACTTAGTTGTTTTGTATCGCTTTTTCTATAGAAAAGTGCTTTCATAAATAATGCGATTTCTTTGTTTGTTCGTATCTTTTCCGTTAATTTGTGTGTGACAATTGAGCTTATATTATTGATGCAATCATCTATATTTCTTTTTTCTTCCCATGAAGCTAAAGTTTGCGATTTATCATATGAAAATATGCACTTTCCATTAGCTGATTGGATTTTTTCAACTATTTTGTTTAGCTGGTCGGATTGAATTCTTTGTGCTTCGTCAATGATAACTAAATCATAATCAGATAGTTCATGCGTGTAATAATATTTAATTGAAGTGACCTGCCCCCAATAACACTACCACCAGATTCTGAAAAAAGTCCGTTTAAAAATCATATTACTTGCCTTAGTTTCTGCGCATAGATTGCAGGTGGGATTCGCCCACAACTACTATGCGGTCTAACT
>DAIDAH010000076.1 GCA_027310735.1 Methylotenera sp.
TGTTATTGGGGGCAGGTCAAGAAAACCTTAAGTTTCGATAGTAATAATGCTGACATTCACGATAGTGTTATCTTGTGAATAGAGAATGGCAATAACGGTATCATGTTTGATGATAATCAAAGGCGTAATATCATAAAGTATGTATGCTGGTAGACGGCTTCAATTGATTTCTGGTAGCAGTTAGCATTAACAATTTTAATTTCAAACAAAGGATTTTTATGAGTAAATTACTTACTATTCTATTCACTACGGTGGTTGGTTTTGGTTTAACCCTGCCAGCTTATGCCGCTCAGGATGGCATGGGCGCTCGCTGCCAGATGCATGGCAAAAATAGCTTTGACGAGGCTGATACTAATCATGATGGCTCACTGGATAAAGCTGAAGTACAAGCCATGCATGATAAAAATTTCGAAAAGATGGATACCAATCATGATGGCGTGCTAAGCAAAGAAGAAATGAAAGCATGTGGCCACCGGATGGGCGGTGCTAAGGCGATGCATGAAAGACGTACGAAAGAGTTTTCTGCAGCGGATACCGATAATGACGGAACGCTAACTAAAGAAGAAGCACAAAAGCTACCACGCATTTCCAAAAATTTTGATGCGATTGACAGTGATAAAGACGGTACTTTAGACCGTGATGAAGTGCATCGTTTCATGCAAGAGCTGAAAGCTAAGTAATCTAGAGTATATGCACTCAAATCAGCGATGATGTTTTGAGTGCATAAATATCAAATGCTATTTAGAAGCTAGAAAAACCAGTTCATTTGAATGTGACAGTGGATTTAAGCGTTGTTAGCGTTAGCCGCTTCCACAACCCAGTCCAATAGTGGTTCCCACTGCTCTAAATCTTGTGTGACAAGTGAAGGGCGCATATCAAATAGGCTAATCCCTTGTTCTGCTGCAGTAGCATAAACTTGCGCATTACGCAGGTAAGTAAGTACTGGCAGACCGGTTTGCTCCATAAAATCAGCAAGCATTGCCGCAGAGTTCGTGCGGCTATTGATTCTCATGCCGACTAAGGCAACAAAGGTCTTATTTTTACGGATGGCTTTTTCTTCAGCTAATATATCAAGAAAGCTACGTACTGCACCAATATCAAATGCTGACGGTTGTATCGGTACGATGACACAGTCTGCTTGTTTTACGGCCTCTGACAATTTCTCTTCACGTAGTCCAGCAGGTGAATCGGTAATGAGCCAGTCAGCATTAAATGGCAATTCTTTGCTGCGAGGATTGTGGCTATGAATTGGTGCGAATTCTGGAGGTCGGCGTGATAACCATTGTGCTGAGGATTGTTGACGGTCTAAATCAGATAGCATCACATGACCACCCAGTGTTGCAAAGTAACCAGCAAGATTTGTGGATAAGGTGGTTTTTCCGCTGCCGCCTTTAGAGTTGGCGATTAGGATGTTTTTCATGCACTAGCCTCGATTTAGTCAATCTACAGATTATTAAAATCATGCTCAAATTTCACATGTTCAGTGGTATTGTACAACGGTCTGTGAAGTTGGAATGCCTGTCGGAGCAAATACAGCAGGCATTTGTTCATGACGTTACAAATGTATAACCTAGGAGTGCAGGCTTAATTTTTTGCTTTCATGGAGTGCATTCTTTCGCGCCACTCATCAAGCTGGTCATCTTCTATTTCGAGTTGTATCGCTAGCGCATCTAATTTACTTAGCTTTTCTTTATCTAATCTGCGAGGTAGTTTTCCGCTCATACGACTTAAGAGTCGTTCAGACTCTTCTTCTGATAACTTTGTTGCTTTTTCCAAGTATTCGTCTTTAGCTGTTTTGATTTTCATAATGGTTACCTAGTTTTAATAGCTGTTATTAAACTTGAGCATGCATTGTAAGTGGATAATAAATTTTAGAATGTGAAGCTTTTATGAAAAAGAATTTGTACAAATTAGATTAAACAGGCTGGTATTTTAATATATTTAATTATGTTTAAAAATAGGGTGCGCACCATAAGCTAAGCGTGCGAGAGAGTTGTATGTAAAGACTTGTTTGATACAGGCTGCGGCAAGATGTTTTTCAATGTATGAGATAATCTCGGCCTTGTGTAAGGAAGTTGGAGAAGGTATTGACGTTACTGAACATCGAGAAATATAGTCCGCAGGAAATTAAACTTAATTTGTTGAGTGGTTTAACGGTTGCACTTGCTATGGTGCCTGAAGCGATTGCTTTCGCATTGATTGCGCATGTATCACCACTTACCGGTTTATATGCAGCAGTGATGGTTTCATTCATCACTTCCGCTTTTGGTGGTCGGCCTGGCATGATTTCAGGTGCAACAGGTGCCTTGGCCGTGGTGATGGTCGCGTTGGTCGTGCAGCATGGCGTTGAATATCTGTTTGCTACGGTAGTCGTGATGGGATTGCTACAAATGTTGTTTGCGGTAGCCAAGCTTGGCAAGTTTATACGTATGGTGCCACATCCGGTGATGCTGGGCTTTGTGAATGGCTTAGCCATCGTTATATTTTTGGCGCAGTTTGGACATTTTAAATCTGTGGCAGCGGATGGTACTAGCGTTTGGATGGCAGGTTCAGCGCTCTATACTATGCTAGGCTTAATCGCATTGACCATGACGATTATCTACCTGCTGCCAAAGTTAACCAAAGTGATTCCGTCGACTTTGGCTGCCATTATGGTGGTTTCATTTGCTGTAACATTTCTAAATATCGATACCAAAACAGTGGGTGACTTAGGTTCTATTGCAGGTGGTTTACCTAACTTCCATTTGCCGCAAGTGCCATTCAATTTTGAAACATTTAAAATTGTTTTCCCTTACGCTTTGATTTTGGCAGCGGTTGGTTTGATTGAGACTTTGCTAACACTTAATCTGATAGACGACATGACCGATACCAGAGGCAGGCCTAATCGTGAGTCTCTGGCACAGGGTATAGCTAATGTTGTGACTGGGCTTTTTGGCGGCATGGGCGGTTGCGCCATGATTGGTCAAAGCATGATTAACGTCAATAACGGCGCCCTGAGAAGGCTTTCAGGTATTGTTACCGCAGTATTTTTGCTTTCCTTTATACTGTTTGCATCGCACTGGATTGAAATGATTCCGCTCGCAGCTTTAATCGGGGTGATGTTTGTTGTTGCAGAGAAAACCTTTGAGTGGGGCAGTTTCCGGTTGTATGGCAAAGTGCCCAAGTCCGATCTTTTAGTGATTGTCTTGGTTGCTGGGGTCACTGTGATTGCCGATTTAGCTATAGCCGTGATTATGGGTGTTATTTTTTCTGCGCTTGTGTTTGCATGGGAGCATGCAAAACAAATCAGTGTGAAAACCCGTATCAATGAACAAGGTTGGAAAGTATATGAATTGCAGGGCACATTGTTTTTTGCATCTATTGCCGCATTTCAGAGTCTATTTTCTCCTGCGGATGATCCACAGGTGATTGCAATTGATTTCAAAAATGCAAAAGTCGCAGATCATTCCGCGCTTGCTGCAATTGACTCACTTGCGGAGCGCTATCAGTCGCTAGATAAGCAGCTGCATCTCAAGCACCTGAGCAAGGACTGTCTGGAGCTGCTTGATAAAGCAAAAGGCATGATTGAAGTGAACGTACTCGAAGATCCGAAATATCATATTGCGGATAATCAATTGGGTTAATGCAGATGATGTAGTTCTAGTTGGCGGAGTTTTGGGGCAAACCTTGCGGTGATGCCCACTACACCAAGTGTCATTATCCCGCCAAAGATCACGGATGGGATTAATCCCATTAAACGTGCTGCTATGCCAGATTCTAACGCGCCGAGTTCATTGGATGAGCCAATGAAAATGCCATTGATTGCGGACACTCTGCCGCGCATATTGTCTGGCGTGGCTAGCTGCAAAATGGTTTGTCGCATGACGACGGATGCACCATCAAAAATGCCTGAAAATAATAGTAAAACAGCGGCCACCCAAAAGTGAGTGCTAAGCGCAAAGCCTATGATGCAAAACCCAAATGCGGCAACAGCCCTGAGTAGCCAGTAGCCTGTACGCTCATGAACCGGATGCCGCATGAGCCAGACCCCTGCGAGAATGGCGCCTGTTGCTGGTGCTGCACGCAATATTCCCAAACCCTCTGGCCCATAGTGGTAAATGTCTTGAATAAAGGCTGGCAGCATTGATACTGCGCCACCAAATAGCACTGCAAACATGTCGAGTGCTAAGGCACTACGTACAATTTGACTATGAAATACAAACCTTAATCCTTCTGCGATGCTCGAGAATACTGTGGTGCTTTCCGGTTTTTTTGGTTCAGTGATTCTAAGCGATGCCATCGCTATGATTGCGCCTAAGTAGAGTAGTGAGGCGATTGCGTAAGCCGTTGTTTTGCTGGTGAATCCAACTAGAAGACCTCCCAAGGCCGGGCCTAATACCAAACCGGTCTGAATAACCGTACTGCTAATGCCTGATGCACGCGCATATTCCTCGCGCGGTAATATGAGTGCGAATAGTGTGTTATAGCTTGGCGCAATAAAGGCTCGTGCAATGCCGGTAAAAGCAATCGAGCCATAAATCCATAAGGCGGCATTGTTCCCTGAACTGTTAACAAACCAGCCAAATGAGATTACCGTCAGTATCACCGCATTAATGCATAACAACGTTGCGGCCAGCCCACCAAACAGGCGTCTGGAGTAATGATGATCTACTGCATGGCCTGCAAATAGCGCGCAGCAAAAATAGGGCGCGACCTCAGCCAATCCTATTAAGCCAAGTGAAAGCGTATCGTGTGTAATCTCGTAGATATGCCAGCCAACGACAACTGCAGTCATTTGGTAGGCAAGTACTATGAGTATGCGAAAGGATAGTAGTTTAAGAAAAGCATAGTTTTTATAACGGAAAATTTGCATGAATACTTTTTAAAATTTATATCAATCAATGTGCGTGTAAAATGGGCTTGTTAGTGCTGTGAATAAGGCAGTAAGCGTGACTAAACTTAAGTGTTTATGTTGCGCCGATGAGTCGTCATTGACCTAGTGTGACTCTGCCGATATAGATTAGGCGCACTAACCCTAATTTTCAGCCCTAATGTTTCCAGCTGTTGTCAGCGCGGGGCTTATTTTAAAGCTATTTCGGCACTCGCCATAGATACCAGCTAGCAATGGTGCGATACGGGCTCCATGCCTTGCCAATTTCTGTGATTTCTTTACGAGTAGGCGCGGCATCTAGTTTCTTCAGACGTTTAAAACCCTCTACTATACCAAAGTCATCCGCCGGCAAGATATCCATGCGTTCTAAGGTGAAAATGAGTAGCATTTCTACGGTCCAGCGACCGATGCCTTTCAGCTTTACAAGGCGAGTGATTAAATCTTCGTCAGTCATTGACTCAGCATCGTTTCGTGTTGGCACTAGTCCCGTCAATGCGCCATTAGCGATGCCGTAAATGGTGTCAATTTTTCGTGCTGAAAAGCCACAAGCTCTTAATGTATCAAGCTCTGTGGCTAATAATTGATGTGGTGAAGGAAACGTATTGCCATACAGGTTAAGCAGTCTGGCGATGATGGCATCACCAGCTTTGGCGTGTAACTGCTGATAAGCAACGGCGCGGATGAGAGCTTCGTAAGGTTCTCGTTCTGGTTTAGCTTCAAACGTGCAGCAGCCAATTGTTTCTATCAGATGCGCCCAGTCGGCATCTAGTCCTGCCAGATACGCACTGGCTTTTGGCAGAAAGTTGGTACTTGCTAACATATACTTAGATGCAACATACGGTTATTCTTGTTCTATATCAAGGTATACATTTTATAGTGAACTTATCATGAGCAGAAATACCATTTCTTATTGATTGGCTTGTCGTGAAAATACATATTCAAAAATCTAATGCAGTAAATGTGAAGCAGTTCGCGTTATTTAATCTTGGCTTTCGACCGTTCTTTTTAGGGGCGGGTGTTTTCGCAGTCATTTCAATGTTGGCATGGATGCTTGTGTATGTTTTTCATGGCACGCTTAGCGTGACAAACATTTCAGTCAGCCAGTGGCATGCGCATGAAATGCTCTATGGCTACGGCATGGCTGTAGTGGCAGGTTTTTTATTAACTGCCGTCAAAAATTGGACTGGTATCGCCACTATTCATGGCAAACCGTTAATTGCGTTGTTTATGCTGTGGTGTGCGGCAAGAGTAATGTTTCTGTTTGGTACGCTATTGCTGCCTTGGGCTGCAGCAGCTGATTTATTATTTGGGCTTTTTTTGATTGTTTCTCTCGCAAAGCCCATTATTAAAGCCAAGCAGTGGTTGCAGTTTGCGGTGGTGGGTAAAGTGACGTTATTGTGGGTCGGCAATCTGGTATTTTATCTGGGCTGCTATGGTGTGCTCACCAGCGGCATGCTGTACGCCATTAACGGTGCGGTGTTGTTATTTATCGGCCTGATTCTAACAATCGGGCGACGTGTGATCCCCTTCTTTATTGAGCGGGGTGTAGAAACTAAAGTACTGTTAAAGCAATATAAATGGCTGGATTTGAGCATCATGCTGCTGTTTTTTGCGTTGTTCTTGAATGTGATTTTTATACAAATCCCTACTTTGACTGCATTGTTTGCGTGCTCATTATTTGCGTTAAATGGGTTTCGTTTATTGAATTGGTATACGGCCGATATTTGGCGTGTACCTTTGCTATGGAGTCTTTATATCTCTGCATGGCTGATTAATACGGGTTTTCTGTTTTATGGTTTGCAAGCAGCTGGATTTCAGGCGCAATACAGTGGTTCATCTATTTTAGCGTTACACCTTTTTACTATAGGCGGCATAGGTTTAATGACATTAAGCATGATGGCGCGGGTGTCTTTAGGGCATACCGGCCGTGATACCAGAAAACCTTCGCACTGGATGGGCTTTGCCTTTGCCGGAGTTGTTGCCAGTGTGGTGTTGCGTGCGTTGGTACCTATGCTCACTACGCAATTTTACATAGGTTGGGTGCTAACAGCTGCGATTTTGTGGATATGGAGTTTTGCAGTGTTTGTGGTGATTTATGCACCGATATTGCTGAAGCCTAGAGCAGATGGGGCTTTGGGTTGATTAGGTTCAAGCGGTAAGCTTACTATTCGAAGGCTTTGCATTGCTGGCAAAGCCTTCACAAGTGCAGCTTATAGTTTAAGTGCAGCTTTAATGCGACGAAAGATTTGACCAACTTTTGAGCCATCTAACTGGTAATGTTTATGCAATGGTTTCTTTACTTCCCATTTTGCTGTCAAACCTGCAGGAAATGTCACTAAATCACCCTTGCCAAAGGTTACGGCAGTACCGCCAACGGGCGTAATCACGCATTCACCTTCTAAAATATAGGCGATTTCCTGTTCAGGAAAAGTCCACGGAAATACGGAAACTTCTTTTTCCCAAGTCGCCCATTTACTTACGCCTAGGGTATCTAAACGGGTTTGAGCAGGATTTTTTTCTACTGTGATTTTACTAACGAGAATTTGACTCATACTTGATGATCTTTTAAAAATTTGGATGTGCTATTTTAGCGTATCGCCGATGAATTGATATGGGATATACCGTTAAGTAGTAAAATAGACCTTTTCCAGTTATTCGTTAATTACTATGCGCATTAGTCTAGATGAAGCCGCCGCCAGACTTAAAAATGGCGAAGTGGTTGCGATTCCTACCGAGACTGTCTATGGCTTAGCCGCAGACGCTACTAATGATGCGGCTTTACAGCAGATTTTTACGATTAAGCAACGTCCTGCCGATCATCCTTTGATCGTACATATTGGCGATATAAGCCAAGTGATTGATTGGGCAGCAGAATTTCCTGAACTTGCAGTGAACTTGGCTAAGGCATTTTGGCCGGGTGCCTTAACACTGGTGTTGCCAGCGAAAGATCATGTGTCTCGTGTAGTACGCGGTGGCGAATCCACGATTGCTTTACGTGTGCCGGATCATCCTGTTACGCAAGCACTACTGAAGGCGAGTGGCTTAAGTGTAGCAGCGCCTTCCGCTAACCTGTTTACGCAACTTAGCCCTACCTCTGCGGATCATGTGGAGGCTGGTCTAGGTAATGCAATCCCTGTGCTTGATGGCGGGGCATGCCGTGTCGGCATTGAATCAACCATTGTCAGCGTGTCGGAGGATGAAGCTGGGGCGCATTGGCAGTTGCTGCGTCCAGGTATGATTAGTGAAGTGGAGATTACTCGTGTTGCAGGCCAGCCTCAATACGCGAGTGAAATACATGTAGAGGATACACTTGCATCGATTCCCGTGCCGAAAGTACCGGGGCAGCATGCTTTACATTACTCACCCAGAACACCGCTACGATTGTTTAAAGACAAGGCTGCGCTGCTAAGTGAATGTAAAGTGCTGATGCAGGAAAAAATCACATGTGCGGCGCTTTTTGTTGGTGCGGCTGAAGCTCTTCAGTACACATCATCTGAATTGCCTAGAATGGAGCTACCTGATTTGCCCGCACAAGTGGCCGAGCAGTTATATGGTGCCTTACATGCGCTAGATGATTTAAAGGTAGATTGTTTATTAGTTGAAATGCCACCTAATACCCCTGAGTGGACTGCGGTGCGGGATCGCTTAAGTCGTGCGGGACACCATTAGTTTAATAGTTGCTGCATTTTGCCTGTGCATGGCAGAATGTGGCTCCCTTAATAGATTCAAATCAAATAGGCTTGAAATATGAATATCAAATTGAAACCATCATTTTTAATCCAGGCTTTAATGTTGGGGTTAACGTTGCTACTGTCGGCATGTAGCTCTATACATCTCTCTAATCCGTTTGGTTCCGGTACTAAGTCTCAGCCAGGTGTTCCGGAAAATGCAACTGCTTATGTGTGCGAAGGCAATCAACATTTTTATGTGCGTATGCTCAACAACGGCAATGATGCTTGGTTAATTTACCCCGATCATGAGGTGAATCTTGCTAAAGCCAGCGACAATCATTTTACTAGTGGTGTGATTAGCTTAGTGATTAACGGCGATGCAACGACTTTGAATGACGGCGAAAAAATAGCTTATACAGGTTGTAAAGCGCAAGTGGTGAAACATTGAAAAGTCAGTTGAAATTAAGTGTAGAAGCGCTTAATTCAAAACTTATGATACGATAACCCTAAAAAAAAGGGGGAAATACTCATATGAGAAAGAATTTTTCTACAGTCTGGCGGTTCTTACTCCCTCTACTCATCCTGTTTGTCGTTACTCCTTTAGTACTTGTTAAACAACAAACCTCACAACAACTAGACCGTATCGAAGTTGGTGCGCTAGGTCAGGCAAAAACACTAGTCCGCCTGCTTAATATCACCGATGAGTTAGTTGGTGAGCAGGCACTTGCTGCTATGCGACTGCTTAGAGAGCGCAGTTTTGTATTGGGTGAACCCACCACGTACGGCACTATTAAAATTGGCGGTAAGCTAGTTCCTAGCCTCATGTTCGGTAATAGCCTACAGACGAATCATTATGAACTCGTGGACGCTGTGACCAATGTTGTTGGCGGCACAGCCACCCTTTTTGTAAAGTCTGGTGACGATTTTGTGCGTATCGCAACCAATGTCAGGCGTGGAGATCGTACGGGAGCCGTTGGCACTTTGCTAAATGTAAATGGTAAAGCAATAGCTGCCTTACATAAAGGGCAAGCCTTTCATGGCGTCGTGGATATTCTTGATGAGCCATATATCACGGATTATGAGCCGATGTTTGATGTGAAAGGGACTCTGATTGGTGCTTATTATGTCGGTTACAAGGTAGATATGAAGGTGCTGCGTGATGCTGTAGAAAACACGCGACAACTTAAAACGGGCTTTGCGGCTGTGCTGGATGAACATAATAGAGTACGTTTTCTTTCCACTCACGCGTCACAAAGTCAGGCGGAATTTATTTTGACTAAACGACCGGACACATGGTCGTTTGCCCAACAGGATGTGCCTAACTGGGGTTTTAAGGTTGTCATTGCATATCCATTAAGTGAGGCGCGTGCGATTGGCTTAAATAACTCATGGATTGTGATTGCTACTGGCACGCTAATAGGGGCTTTGCTGATTGTCTTCATTTTTTGGCAATTGCGCCGCTTGGTTTTTAATCCGATAGGCGCTGATCCAGCAGTGGCGATAGATGTTGTGAAGCGTATCGCTGCGGGCGATCTTGAGCGTGATGGACTGCATGCAAAGCCCGGTACTTTAATGGCAAATGTACTTAGTATGCGCAGGAGGTTGCGTGAAACGGTGACTACGTTACGCGAAAATACGGATCGTATGCGATTGTCTGCGAGCGTGTTTGATCATGCACATGATGGTATTTTTATCGCTAATGCTGATATGCAAATCGTTGAAGTGAATCCTGCCTTTACCGCCACTACCGGCTATAGTCGTGAAGAGGCGCTGGGAAACACACCGTTAGCGTTGGGCTTTGCCTATCATGATGCTAACTTTTTCCCACAGTTGATGGAGTCGAGTGGTGAGTGGCGTGGTGAGTCTTGGAATCGCCATCATGATGGCAGTGTTTATGCCGCTTGGTTAGACATTTTTACAGTGTGTGATGATACCCAGACCTCTAGGCATTACGTTGGACTGTTTTCGGATATCACACAATCCAAAGAGCATCAGCAAAATCTGGAACATATGGCTTACCATGATCCATTAACTCAGTTGCCCAATCGCACCCTACTTTCAGATCGCTTAAAACAAGCTTTGGCGCGTGCAGAGCGTGCAGATGAGCTCGTGGCAATCTGTTATTTTGATCTGGATGATTTCAAGCCAGTTAACGACATGTTAGGGCACGATGCTGGTGATCGCTTGTTGGTTCAATTGGCTGCTCGCATCCGCGCCTGTTTGCGTGAGACTGACACGATTGCCCGTCTTGGTGGAGATGAGTTTGTGATGCTGTTGTGCGGCCTGCAAAGTATTGATGAATGCCAACAAACGTTGGAGCGTCTGTTGAAAGCAATTAAAACACCATATCAAATTGCAAACCAGACTGTGAATATTTCAGCCAGTATAGGCTATACCTTGTTCCCGTTGGATAATAGCGAGGCTGATACATTGTTGCGCCATGCTGATCATGCGATGTATCAAGCCAAAATTGGCGGTGGAAGTCGTTTTAATTTGTTTGATGCTATGCATGATAAAGAAACCCGCGATCTCCGGCA